>CAZADA010000030.1:0-26361 GCA_964483775.1 uncultured Caulobacterales bacterium | reverse complement strand
TAGGGGGCGTACGGCGTGATGGCGGCGACGTCCACGGCGGTGGCGACAGCGCTGGCCGCGGGGGTCACGATGTCGCTCGCGGTCAGACCGGTCGTCCCCTGACCAGTCTCCACCGTGTCGGCGCGAATATAGATCGGCCCGCTCGCATTTGCACTGGCGTAAAGCTGCACCAATCGATCGGCATCGCCATCGGATCGAAAATAAACGCCATATCTTTGATTGCTAGCGTTTGCCTCCATTTGCGGCGTCAAGCGTTTGATGTCGCGATCTAGTGACCCTGAACCGCCACACCCCGTATTCTGACAGGTATGGACGCGAGAGAATCCTTGAGTCAGCAGTTGTGACGAAAAATCTTGGAACACCTCGTCAAGATCGCGACCCGGTTCACCTTCATAGAGTGTGTAAACAATGGCGCCGTTGACATCGAGCGCTGAACCAAGGTCTTCATACGCCGCTTGGCGCATAATGGTCCGTGCCGCGCGAAACCGCTTTTGCGTGGCAATGACCAGCCCCGCCGGGCGTGCGCCCAGAATTGTGCTGTGTTCAGCGCCACGCTGATCACGCCGCCCCTCATCTTGCGCTAATGCTGGGGCGGCGGCGTGCACGGCAGCAGCAATGGCGACAAGGCTAGGTCTGAGCCCGGTCATTACGCGTCCCCTGTTCATCACACATCCGATATATCAACACAGAAGAAAAAAGGCGAGAGCACGGCGTGGCGTCGCGCGCGCTGCAGATTGATTTTTCTCAGCCTGACGCCTGCGTTAGGCATGCAATTCGTATTCCGCTGGGGAGGTGTGACATGGTCCCAACTGCAGCTGCTGCTGTACAAACTGGCACGGTGCTGTTCGACACCCCGCGCACGGTGACCAAACTGGAGGACTTGGCCGCAGACGCGGCGAACCAGCTCATCGCGCTCGACCGACGCGTCGAACGCGTCATGGTGTTTCCCGAAGCGTTTGTCGGCGGCTACCCCAAGGGCCATGATTTTGGCGCACGCGTCGGCTCGCGCACGCCGGAAGGCCGGGACTGGTTCCAGCGCTATTGGAGCGCGGCCATCGACGTGCCGGGGCCGGAAACTGAGCGGATCGCTGAGACCGCCCGCCGTGTCGGGGCAACGTTGGTTGTGGGTGTAATCGAGCGCGCCGCTTTGGATGAGGGGCGCGGAACGCTCTACTGCACCGCGTTGATTGTTGCTCCGGACGGGCGTCTGGTGGGGCGTCATCGCAAGGTGATGCCCACTGTGATGGAGCGGATTATCTGGGGCTTTGGCGACGGTTCAACCTTGGATGTGGCGGACACGCCCGCCGGTCGCGTGGGCGCGGTGATCTGTTGGGAGAACTATATGCCGCTGTTGCGCACCGCGATGTATGCCCAGGGTGTGGAGATCTACGCCGCCCCCACCGTGGATGACCGCGACAGCTGGGCCACAAGCATGCGCATGATCGCCATGGAGGGGCGGTGCTTTGTGGTGTCGTCCGTTCAGCACTTGCAGCGCGCCGACGCCCCGGACGATTATGGCGTCGACGAAGGCGCGGACGCGGCGACCGCGTTGATCCGGGGCGGCTCGACGATCGTGTCGCCGCTCGGTGAGGTGCTGGCCGCGCCGGTCTATGATCAGGACGCCGTGTTAACCGCGGTGCTCGATCCGAGCCTGATCGCTCAAGGCAAGTATGAGTTTGACGTGGTCGGCCACTATGCGCGCCCTGACCTGTTCTCGCTCAGCGTCAACACCGCGGCGCAACGCCCGGTCACCTTCTCACAACCGTTCACCGCCGCGCTCGGTGACGACGAGGTCGAGCCCTGAAGGAGACACCTTGCCGGTTTGTTACCCGTTGTTCACGCACCGGCGATGGCGCGGTAAGGCGCTGCCGGCCACGCTGTCACAACTCTGTGATCACCATGCGAGGGACGAGATGAAGACAGTTGTGTTGGCCAGTGCGGCCATTGCCGTCGGCGCTACGGCCGCTTGGGCCCAGGACGACGCCGCGCCCGACATCGATGTGGACGTGGAGCGCTCGATTTCCATCACCCGCTCGTCTGATGATGGCGACACAGGCCGGATTGTGATGTCGTTTGGCGACGACCGCCGTCATATTGTGATCAGCGATGAGGGCGTGATCATCGATGGTGAGTCCGTCGAGACGATGGTGTTTGACGCGCTCGCCGACGCCAACATCACGATTGAGCTTGATTCCGACGGCGAGGGCGATCTGTCAGCGCTTGTCGACGGCGTGTTCGACGAGGAGTTCGCCGAAGCGATGGCGGGTCTTGAGGACAAGCTGATCTCCATGCGCATTGAGCTGGCCGGTCTCGACATCGACGCCGACAGGCGGGTTGGGACGCGCAGCTCGTCCAACACGGTGGTCCTGGACCAGGACGATCTGGAAGGCGCGACCTCGGTGATCGTCCGCGATGGTCAGGTCATCATCAACGGCGAGGAAATCGAACTGGACGAGAATGGCCGCCGGGTCGTGGTCCGTCGCTTCCATAACGATCAGCCATCTGAGACTGATGAGACCGATGACGCCTCCGAGGGGGCCGACGACGGGCGGTAAGCAAGGGTCGCTCGCCTTACGGGAAGGCCGATCTTGGCGCGCGACGCCGCCGCTACGATCGGCCTTGCTCTAGTTCTTGCGCAACCGACGGACGAGTTCTGGAAAACGGATCGCAAACCAAACGGCCGTCACGACATTGCCGATGAACAAGATCGGTAAGCCCCATGCGAGACCGACCCATGCCTTACGCTCAAAAGCGATGATGATCGCGATGGCGATGAGGAAGCCGGCATAGACGTCAATCAACGCCACCACGCCCCATTCGGTCGCCATGAAGGTGTTGAGTTCTCTGATGAAGCCGCTGTCGCCTGGAAGCTGCCAAACCGGGTCCATCGGATGGCCGGTGATCTCGGCATAGATGTAAAACGCCAGCGTCGCGCCGGCGAGAACGACAAGCAGGCGCGCCAGCTGGGTGAACACGCCCAAAGGCGCGGGGTCGGCAGGGCGATGGTTGGCCATAACTTCACTCCACAAACATTGGGCGTTTCCATCGGCTACGCGCCAGGCGCGCCTTTGGATCGGGGATCAGATGCGGGCGGGGGCGCGGAACACCTCCTCGTCCAACTCCCCTTCCCACTTCGCAACGGCGGTGGCGACGGCTGCGTCGCCGGTGATGTTGGTGACCGTGCGCATCATGTCGAGCAAACGGTCAAACGGAAAAATGAACGCGATCAGCAGAACGGCCTTATCGCCCTCGATCCCAATGACGCCGAGGGTGATGAACGCGAGAAACAGGCTGACCGATGGGATGCCCGCAGTGCCGATCGACACCAAGGTCGCGGTGAGCACGATCAGCAGGTAGTCAGTGAACTCCAACGGAATGTTGAAGATCTGGGCCGCAAAGACGGCGATCACGCCCTGGTAGAGCGCGGTGCCGTCCATGTTGATCGTCGAGCCGAGCGGCAACACGGACGAAGCGACCGGACGCTTGACGCCCAGATTGTCGACGGCGTTGGCGATGGTGACCGGTAGGGTCGCCGATGATGACGAGGTCGAATACGCCACCGCCATCGCGTCGGCCATGCCCCTGAAAAACCGAATGATCGGTAGACGCAACATCAAGGTGATGATGATGAAGCCGTAGGTGAAACCCATGTGGGTGAGGCACGCGGCATAGTGCGCGGCCGCCAACAACAGCACATTGTCGAGGATGGCGAGGCCTTGCTCGCCCATCACCTTGACCATCAGGGCAAAGACCCCGATGGGCGCGGTCTGCATGATAAACTCTGTGATGCGGATCATGACGTCAGCCGCCGAGTTCATGCCGTTGGCGAGCGGCCTGCCCTTTTCCCCCGACACCAGGATGCCTGCGCCGAAAATGATGGCGAAGAAGATGATGGCCAGGACATCCCCGCCCGCGAGTGCGGCGAACGGGTTTTGCGGGATGATGCCGACCAAGCGGTCAACAAGCGAAGGCTGTTCAGTCGCACTGAACTCTTCGAGGCGCTCTTTTTCGCTCTGGATGGTCTGGGCTTCCAGCGCGGCTTCGCTAAACCCAGCGCCCGGCTGGAAGACGTTGGCGGCGATGAGACCGAGAGAAATCGCGAAGATTGTGGTCACCATGTACATGGCGATGGCGCGTCCACCGAGGGTGCCGAGCTTTTTGGGATCGCCCATGGCCACCACACCGGCGACAAGCGTGAAGAAAATCAACGGCATGACCAGCATGCGAATCAAGTTGATGAACGCCCGGCCAACTGGATCGGCCCACACCACCAATGGCGCGGCGGCGACCGCCCGTTCGGCGTAGGTGACTTGGGCCGGGCTCGCCCGTTCCAAGCAGGCCTCTGGCTCCAGCGTCTGAACTTCCGCGCCGTCCGGCGCATCGGGCGGGAGGGGAATCGTGCAGTCGAGCCGCTCAGCGACGGCCCCGGGATCCACGCCTTGGGCCAGGCGCAACTCAGTCACCGCAAGACCGACAATGGCGCCAAGCACCAAGCCGACAAGCACTCGCGCCCACAACGGGGATTTGAACCACCAACCCATGCCTGCCTCCCTCGCGCATAGCGCCACTGTGATGAGCCACGTTAAGCGGCTGGGCTGCGCGGTCAATCACAGCTGCATACCAGCCGGCGCGCTGTTCAGTGAACGAACGTGCTGTTCGCGTGAGCTAACGCGGCGGGGCGCGCCGCTATATGGAACGGTGACGGGCACGGAGGACGGTCAATGGAAAACCCCGAGATTTTCAGCGCGCTGGTGGCCACGCGGGCGGCGCAAGGCGACGCGTTGGGGCTGTTGGTGACGCTGAATTTCGCCATGTATGGCGCGACGTATTATTTTCTCAATCGAGCGCGGATCGAGCTAAAATTGCTGGCATTTTTGCTGTACACGCTGGGTTTCATCGTGTTCACGGGATTGGTCCACCTGCACAGCGAAACGCTCGTTGGGCTGCGCCAAGACGTCATCGCCCAATTCCCCGACTCCTACGCAGCAAAAGCGTGGGATCAGCAACAAGACGCCACGGCGACAATGATCATCGACTATGCGCTGGCGAGCGCGTCGATCATGCTCTGGCTCGGCGCGGTCTATTTGCTGTTTGTCTGCCGGATTGAGCGCAAGCCGTTGGGTCAGTGACCGGTCGGTCAGCGCTCCCGTGAGCGATCGGGCATGCCGAACCAACGGCTGAACCGCTCGCTCCAGCGGTCCCAACCCCAGTCGTCGTAGGACTCATTGTCACGCGCTTGGCGATCGGGATCGAGGGAGCCGGCGGCTGCGAGCACGCGCTCGGCGGTTTCAATGCGCACGCCGCGTGGGCGTTCTTCGCCGTCGATCATGTATTGCGGATCCAGCCAGTCCGTCGTCGGGTCGACGGTCAGCAGCACACGCGCTCCGGGCTGGTCGGGCTCGTCGGGGTTGTCGAAGTTCAGGCCGTACACCGTCTCACGCCGAAAGCCCGTGACCGTACGAATGACGCGGCCATCAAGCGACACCTCATCACGCAAGGCGCGACGGCGCCAGGCGATCAATCGCAACTCACCATCAACATTGATCTTGATGTCGACCAAACCACCGGCGATGCGGGTGATCTGCGCGTCGGTGATCTGTGATTGATGCACGAGAGCGGCCCTTTCTTTATTGATTACCGATAAAGTAGCGCAGTCTGGTCGCGCTGGCTAGTCTTATCGGTCCGTGTGGTTTCGTCACCCGGGGTCGGAGGGCGCGGGCCCGATCAGTTCGCGCGCCAGATAAGTGTATTGCAGGGCCGTGCGCTTGGCCGCCTCCTGAAGGTTGGCGGCGGCGGCGTGACCTCCATCCATGTTCTCATAATAGTCGAACGCGATGCCGAACTCCTGCAGCCGCGCGGCCATCTTCCGGGCGTGGCCGGGGTGGACGCGGTCATCCTTGGTCGATGTCAGGAACAAAATGCTCGGATAGTCGGCGGTCTCATCAATGTTGTGATAGGGCGAGATCGACTCCAGGAAGGCGCGTTCTTCGGGAATGTCGGGATCACCGTATTCGCCCATCCAGGAAGCGCCCGCCAGGAGGGTGTGGTAGCGCAACATGTCAAGCAGCGGCACAGCGCACACCACGGCGCTAAACAGCTCGGGACGCTGGGTGAAGGCCACGCCCACCAACAGCCCGCCATTGGATCCGCCCGCGACCCCCAGCTTGTCAGGAGTCGTGATCCCGCGTGCGATGAGGTCTTCGGCGACGGCGTAAAAGTCATCATAGATGATCTGGCGATTGGTCTTGAGGCCGGCCTGGTGCCATGCGGGGCCAAATTCTCCGCCGCCGCGCAGGTTGGCGACCACATACACGCCGCCGTTTTCCACCCAAAGCTTTCCGGCGATCGCAGCGTAAGACGGGGTCAGGGACACCTGGAAGCCGCCATAACCGTACAGCAAGGTGGGGTTGGAACCGTCGAGCGGCATGTCGGCTGGGTGCATCACGAAATAGGGAATGCGTTCGCCGTCTGAGGATTCGGCTTCGAATTGCTCGACCCGGATGGCGCTGGCGTCAAACCGTTCGGGCAGAGCTTGGGCCGGCTGTGCGGCGCCGAGGGCGGTGTCGACACGCCACAGGGTGTCGGGCGCGATGTAGCTTTCCTGATTGACGAAGGCGATGTCGCTGTCGCTGTAGGCCGAAATGACGCTGAGCGATCCCTTGTCCGGCAGCGGCAGGCGTTCGCGGGTCCAGGCGCCGGTCTCGGCCTCGAGGTCATAACTGAAGGCCGCGCCGATGACGTTTTCATAGATCACCAGCACGAGTTTGGATTGGGTCGCCGTCACCGCGTCAATCGATGATCGCGCGTTGGGCGCATAGACGACGCTGACGGGCGGGAGCGCCCCGGTTTCGCGCCAGGCGGCGAAGTCAAAGGCGACCAAAGCCCCGCTGGGGAAGGTCTCGCCCCCCTCCACCGGTGTCCAGTCCTCGCGCAGGGTCACGAGCAGATGGCCTTTGAAATGCTCGGCGATGTCGGATTGGCGCGGGAGCGGCAAGGCGCGCGGGCCGTCGGGGCTGAGCCACAGATACGTGCGCTCATAGAAGGTGTGCATGATCGCCCCCATCAAGATGGCGTCAGAGGGCGACGCCTCGGTTGGGTCGGGCGTTGTGGCCTCGCCATCGGCCTCGGCGGGAGGGGGAGTTGGGCTTTCTTCCTCCAGCGGCTCGGTCGGCGGGGACGGTTCGCTATAGGGCTCGAGGCGGAAGGTGAAGACGCTGACGTCTTCGGGCGCGCCGCGGAGCACTTCGACGGCCTCCTCCAGGGTCTGGCCGCGCTCCAAACGCTTGATGATGTAGGGATAACCCGACTCGGTGAGCGTCCCCTCGCCCCAATCGGTGCCGACCAGCAACGCATCGGGGGCCGCCCATGTTGTGCCGGTTTTGGCCTCGGGAAGGACAAAGCCGCCCTCAACGAAGGCTTTGGCGTCGTGGTCCCATTCGCGGATGGTCACCGCATCCTTGCCGCCGTCGGACAAGGACAACAGGCACCGGTTGTAGTTCGGCGGCAGGCAGCTTGATCCCTTGTAGACCCAGTTGGCGTCCTCATCGCTCGCCAAGGCGTCGATTGACAGCAGCGTTTCCCATTCGGGCGCCTGGGTCAGGTAGGATTCCAAGGTCGTGCGTCGCAACAGGCCCTTCACGTGCGTCGCATCCTGCCAAAAATTGTAGACCATGCCGGCTCGGTACTGGCCGTAGGCGATCTTGTCGGATGCGTTGACGATGGACAACGCTTCGGCCTCAAGCTCAGCGTAGCGCGGATCGCTTTGCAGACTGGTCAGGGTGCGTTCGTTCCAAGCGCGCACCGCATCCAAGGCGGCGGGATCCTCGACGCCTTCAAGGAAAAGGTATGGATCGCTCGCCGGCTCCGTCGACAAGGCTTCTTGCAAGCCGGCTTCGATGTTGTCGTTGAGGGGGGCGTCAGCGGGATCGGTCATTTCGGCTCCGTCTTCGTCCTCACGCGGCGGCGGGGTGGAACCGCCGGGTAGGCGTCCGCGATCGTCCATCACATCAGGTTGCTGGTCTTGGCCGCTGTCTTGTTCGCCTGCGCCGCAAGCGGTCAGGACGGCCAGGCTGAGGACGGCGAGGACGGTGATGAACCCGCGGGTCCGATGCGCCATGTCTGTGTTCAAATGGAACACCTCCCTATTGCGCAACCAGTCGATACCACATCGGTTGGCCTGACAAGAGTTTGTGAGGGCGGGATCGAACGCTTTTTGTGGCGCGCCGGCGCGATTCTTGTAATCCTCATCGCATGCGCATCTATAAGATGAACGGGCTGGGAAACGCATTCGCGGTGTTTGACGCACGCCGGAGGGGGGCGCTGTCGCTGACTCAGCGGCAGGTTCGCGCCTTGGCAAGTCCCACGCAGGGCATTGGCTGTGACCAGGTGATCGCCATTGAGCCGTCCATCCGGGGCGATGCTTTTATGCGCATTTGGAACGCCGACGGGCATGAAGTGTCCGCTTGCGGCAACGCGGCGCGCTGTGTGGCGTGGCTGTTGATGGAAGAACGCCAGAGCGGCCGGATGAAATTGGAAACCCGCGCGGGCGTGTTGGAAGCTGAGCGGCGTACGGCGCTGGAGGTGTGCGTGGATATGGGCTCCCCGCTCCTGCGCTGGGAAGAGATCCCGCTGGCGAGCCGGCACGACACCACACGCATTGAAATGCGCTTTGGCGACATTCACGATCCGCTGCTCATGGACCCTGGCGCGGTGAACATGGGCAATCCGCATGCTGTGTTTTTCGTCGACGATGTGGCGAGCACGCCGATCACGCGCCTAGGCCCGCTCGTGGAAAATCATCCGCTGTTTCCCCAAAGGGTCAATGTGGGCTTTGCCCAGATCCTTGGGCGCGATCGGTTGCATTTGCGGGTGTGGGAGCGCGGCGCGGGGCTGACGCGCGCGTGTGGAACCGGCGCCTGCGCTGCAGTGGTGGCTGCACATCGCCGCCAATTGTTGGATCGTTCTGCAGTTGTGACGCTGGATGGCGGCGACCTGACGATCGAATGGCGCGCGAGCGATGATCATGTGCTGATGACCGGGCCGGTGGAACTTGAATACGCCGCTGCGCTCGACGCCGAGTACGCCTAAGCCGCTTCCCACGGCGGGGGATCAGATCTCAGTTTGGGCGTGACGGGTTCCTCGTTGATCCCTCCCCGCCAGTCTTCCAGCGCCCAGCGCACCGTCGGGAAGGCGAGGCTGTCCCACTGGATGTCCTCATAGGCGACCATCTCGACCGCTTCGGTTTCATCGCCGGGGCGCGGCGTGTCGCGCAACAGGGCTCGAAACATCATATGCACTTGGCCGATGCGGGGTACGGAGTATACGCCGATGAGGCCTTGAAGCTCGATCTGTGCGCAGGCCTCCTCGGCCGCTTCGCGCTTGGCCGCCGCTTCGACGGACTCACCGAGCTCCATAAACCCTGCAGGAATGGTCCAGTACCCGCGCCGCGGTTCAATGGTCCGTTTGCATAGGAGAATTTTGCCGTTGGCCACGCACACCGCGCCGGCGACGATTTTGGGATTTTGATAGTCAACAAACGCGCAATGCTCGCACACGCGCCGGGTCCGATTATCACCGTCGGGCACCTTGTCAACAAATGAAGGCGAAATGTCTGACATGGACGGCAGCATGCGTCGACAGCGACGACCTTGTCCATTGCCCACAGGGCGGTGATTGGCCGTAGGTGTGATCAAGACGCGTTTGCCCGTCGCATACGATAATTTATCTGGTAGCGTTACCAGAGCAACTCAACCGAGGAGGGAATGATGAACGTCGAGGTCAAACTCGTTGAAGCCGAGACTTCGCCAGAGTTTTCGCTCGACAAGAGCGCGGGCCATTTGCTGCATCGCGCGGTCCAATTCGCGGCCGATCGCTTCGTCGCCGCGATCGGCGATTCCAACGTTACCCTGCGTCAGTTTACGGTTTTGTGTGCGCTGGAGGCCCAGGCGGGCCTTACCCAGACGGCGCTGGTGGGTGTTACGGGCATTGATCGGTCCACCTTGGCTGAATTGGTCACGCGCATGGCGGCCAAATCCCTCGTCGTGCGCCAACGCGCCGAGCAAGACGGACGGGCCAACATTGTCCGGCTGACCGAACAAGGCCGGGCCGAACTGGAAGCCCTGCGCCCTCGGGTGGCGCGAGCTGACGAGGCGATTTTGAAGGCCTTGTCCAAGGGCCAGCGTCAGAGTTTCCTCAACGCGCTGATCAAGATCGACGAGGCGATGCGCGCTGACCGCGAAGGCGGCGCTGAGGCTAAGACGGTCACAAAAGGCGGCGACAAGAAGGGCAAGAAATCTGACGCCGAGAAATCGGCCAAATCAGCGAAGTCCAATTCAAAAAAGGCGAGCAAGAAGGCCGGCGCAACCAGCAAGCAAGGGAAAAAGAAGAAATCCAAACCCAAGGTTGCGCCTTAAACAACGATATTGACCAGACTGCCTGGGGGCAGGCCGGCATCCCGGCTCACGCCAGCGAACGGCGCCTCGCGATGGGTGTTGGATTGGGCTGGAGACTGAGCGGCTTGCGGGTCGAGGGAGGCCGCCGCTTTTGGCGGCGCGCGGCGGGCGAGCGCCTGGAACGGGTTGGCCTGTGTGTCCGCCGCGGGCGGGCTCTCAGCAGTGTGTTGGGCGCGGGTCGGCTCGTTCGCTCGTGCGCGTTGCAGAACGGATTGGGCGGCCAGCAGCGGATCGAAGGCGGGTACGTTTGTCACAAGGCAAGGCTTTACGGTCAGGCCGGTTATCACACGGTAAAGCTTTACGGTTAACGCGCCGGATCTGGCGACTCGTCGCCATCCGCCTGGGCCGCGATCCAGGCCGGTTCGAGTGTCTCGCGCCACACCTGCAGGGTGATGGGGCCGCGCCAGTGGCGCACAATGTCGCCGCCAGCGCTGACAATGAACGACTCCGGCGCCCCCTCAACCCCGAGTTCACGGCCAATGCGCCCGGGCGTATCGACGCCGATGGACACGTAGGGATTACCGCGCGTTTCGATGAAATTGCGGGCGTTGTCGGGCTCGTCGAGCCAGGCCAAGCCATGGATGGTCACGCCCTGCTCGGCCAGTTCCATCAACACGGGATGCTCAACAATGCAGGGCGCACACCATGAGGCGAAGACGTTGAGGATGTAGGGCGACCCTGCGAGGGCCGCGGTGTCAAACTCCGTCGTGAGCTGGGGCGCTGATACGGCGTCCAGCGGCAGCGGGCTTGCGGTCACCACGGGCATGGCCTGGCCGGTCATGTCACGCGGGCCGCGCTTGGGCAGGGCGAGCGCGATGGCAAGCAGGACCAACGCGCCCCCCGCGACGATGAGGGGCAAATAGCGCATGGGCTCGACCTATTCTGGCGGGCGATTCTGGCGGCGCACGGCCTTGACGTAACGGGTTAGCGGCACGCCGATTGAAATCAACAACGCGATGGCGACCACCCCGTAGGCTGCGCCAACAAACGCCCAATCGTCGTATTGGTTGACCAAAAATCGACCGACCGTGCTGAAGGCTTCGGCGGCGCGATCGGCGATGCTGGTTCCCGTCTCAGACGGCGACGGATCTTGTACGGCGCTCACGATTCGGCTCCGGCTGGCTCGGTGGGCGCTGTCTGGGTGATTACGGCGCGTGAGCGGGCGCGTCGCAGCGCGTTTTGTGAGCGCCGTGCGATGATGCTGACGCGCATGCCGAGCAAAGTCACCGCGCCGAACAGCGCCAGAAAGCCAAGCCCTGAAATGAAGAGCGGCTGTTGGTAGGCCGGATCCGTGAAGCGATCGTTGAACACGCCTGAGGGTTGGTGGAGCGTGTTCCAGAACTCCACCGAGTACTTGATGATCGGCAGATTGATCGCGCCCACCATGATCAAGATCGATGCGGCCCGGGCTCCTTTTTGCGCGTCGTCAAAGGCTGCACGCAGGGCGAACACGCCGAGATAGAGCAGCAACAACACCAGGGTTGATGACATGCGCGCATCCCACGCCCACCACACACCCCAGGTGGGTTTGCCCCAAATTGACCCGGTGATCAGTGTCGCCGCGGCCAAAGCGGCGCCCATCGGGGCGGCCGCTTTGGCGGCCTCATCGGCGAGCGGCGTGCGCCACACAAAGTAGACCAGGCTGGCCCCAGCCATGAAGGCATAAGCGCCCAGCGCAACCCAAGCCGACGGCACATGGGCGAACATGATGCGCACCAACAGGCCCTGATTGAGCTCACGCGGGGCGACCGTCAGACCTGTCCACCAGCCATACCCGATCAAGCCCAGCCCAAGAATGGCGAACAGGACCATGAACGGTGCGGAGACCCGCATGAAATGGTGGGGATTGACTGGTGTGATCATGTGTTTGACATACGCAGGCTAGCCAGATTGGGCAATGGTTGTGCGACTGTGAGGCGCACTCGACGGCGGGTGTCCCCTATTCCAGGTGGATGCGGAACGCCGCCGCGGCGCCAAACGCCCCGATCACGACCGAGGCAAGGCTTGAGGCGGCCAGCAGGCTGAGCAAGCCGGACACGTCATCACCTGCAGCGGCAGCGCGAAGCGCGAGCGCTGCAAAAATCGCGGTGGGCGCCATCAGGGGCGGTGTGAGAACGGCGATCAGCAGCCCCCCTCGGGCTGCGCCAGCGGCCAAAGCCGCGGGCGTCGCGCCTGCCCCGATCAACCCCGGTGCGGCCACGGCTGCGACCGGAGCCGCCCACACGCCGACCGCGTCGGGCGCGACAAACAGCATCGCCGCTAACGGGGCCACCACCACCGCCAGCCCCATGCCCGCCACGGCGCGCGCGACGATCTTGGTGAAGGCGACAAACTCGAGGGGCGCGGCGGCGAGCGCCAGCTGGTCTGCGGCGCCGATTTCGAGGTCTTCCTGGAACATGTGCTCCAGGCCGAGCAATGCCGCGATGGCCAGCGCCAAGACCAGCGCGCCTGGCGCGGCGCTGGCGAGCAATTGGGTGTCCGGGCCGAGGGCGAACGCGGTTAAGGCCGAGGCTGTGAAGAAGAACGCAGCGGACGCTGCGCTTCCGCCTCCGCCGCGCCAGGCCCTGGCGCACTCACGGGCGAACAGGGCGCGGGTTGGCGCGGTGGGGTCAGTGCGACGCCGCGTGGGCGCGCCCTTGGGCGCAGTGACAGGCTTGGCCTTTTCGAGGTTTTGGGGCGGGCTCATTGCGTGGCGGCTCCCCCATTGGCGGTCTCAGGCGTTGGCTGATCGTCGCTGGATGACGGCGTGGGCGGTTCAGGTTCGCTCGGCGCGGCGGGCGGCTCCTCGGGCGGCAAATCCAACCCTGGCATCACGCGGGTGAACTGTAAGGTTTTGGTGTTGGTCCAGCCCAGCGTGTCGTGGGCCGCTGCGATGATGATGCCGCCGGCTTTGCGCCGGCGCGCAATGACGTCATCGAGCAACACGCGCCCGTCGGTGTCCAGCGGTGCGGCAGGCTCATCGAGCAACCAGAGCGGTTTGTCGCTGGCGACAATGCGCGCCAAGGCCGCACGGCGTTTCTGCCCGGCCGACAATCGGCGCGCCGGCGTGCGGGCGAATGGGGCTGCGCCCATGGCCGCCAAAGCGCTCAAATAGGCAGTGTCGCCACGAAACCAGCGCGCATGGAAGCGCACGTGCTGTAATGGGGTTTCGTTGGGCGCAATCCCTTCGCTATGACCAAGATACGCCAGCGTGTCTTCCGGCGCGGCCCGGCGCGCGAAGGCTTGGCCGCCGTCAAACCGATCGCTTTCGCGCATGAAGCGTACGGTCCCCGCCGCCGGTTTCATCAAGCCGGCCAGCGCGCGCAAAAGTGTGGTCTTGCCCGAGCCGTTGGGACCGCGCAGCACCAGCGCATCTCCGGGCTCAAGATCAAAGCTCAGGTCCTCGACAATCGGCGCGCCGCCGCGCACCAACGTCAAGTCACGGACGGAAACAGCGATGGCGTTCACCCGCACATCCAAGACGCTATCCACTTGATCCCCTCTTCGCCCTTGACTTCCGCCATGACACGCGGTCCATGGCCATGGACTGGGCGGCGTCTGGCATTATCGTCAGCGCGCCTTGCGACACCGCCAGCGGCGCGCGCATGTTCCCCTCACCATGCTGCCCCCGCCCCAAAGGGAGGAACTGATGACTTCGCTCGACAGCTTTTCGTGCCGCCGCTCCTTGACTGTGGACGGCCGTTCTTACGCCTATTTCGATCTCAAGGTCGCCGAAGCCAATGGTCTGACAGGTGTTTCGCGGCTGCCGATGACCCTGAAAGTCCTGCTTGAGAACCTTCTGCGGCATGAGGATGGCAAAAGCGTCAAAAAGGCTGACATTGAGGCGGTGGTCGGCTGGTTGGCCGAGAAACGCTCCACCCACGAGATCGCCTACCGCCCGGCGCGGGTGTTGATGCAGGATTTCACCGGCGTGCCCGCGGTCGTTGTCCTGGCGGCCATGCGCGATGCGACCGCGCGAGCCGGCGCCGACGCACATGCGATCAATCCGCAAGTTCCGGTTGATCTGGTTATCGATCACTCCGTGATGGTCGACCACTTCGCCAGTCCCGATAGCTTTGAGCGTAACGTTGGCATTGAATATCAACGTAATGGCGAGCGGTACACCTTCTTGCGCTGGGGCGCCGGCGCCTTTGAGAACTTTCGGGTTGTGCCGCCGGGCACGGGCATCTGCCACCAGGTTAATCTTGAATACTTGGCGCAGACGGTGTGGACCCGGGAAAGCGACGGAGAAACCTGGGCGTTCCCCGATACCTGTGTGGGCACGGACAGCCACACAACCATGATCAATGGCCTGGCTGTGCTGGGCTGGGGCGTTGGCGGGATCGAAGCTGAAGCGGCCATGCTCGGTCAACCAATCTCCATGGTCATCCCCGAAGTCATCGGGTTTCGGATGACGGGCAAGTTGCCCGAGGGCGCGACGGCGACGGATTTGGTGCTGACCGTCACCGAAATGCTGCGCAAAAAGGGCGTGGTCGGGAAGTTTGTTGAGTTTTTTGGTCCCGGCCTTGATTCTCTTTCGTTGGAAGACGCTGCGACCATCGCCAACATGGCGCCGGAATATGGCGCGACCTGCGGCTTCTTTCCCATTGACGACGACACGACGAGTTATCTGAGCCAAACCGGTCGTGATCCTGAACGCGTCGCCTTGGTCGAAGCCTATGCGAAGGCCAATGGGCTGTGGCGCCCTGACCAAACCGAAGAGCCGGTGTTCACCGACACCCTCGCGCTGGATCTGGGAACGGTGACCCCGTCTCTTGCCGGGCCCAAACGCCCCCAAGATCGTGTGACGCTGTCTAACGCTGCGCCAGCTTTTGATCAGGCGTTGGCTGACATGCGGCCTGGCGACGCGGCGGGCGGTCTCAAATCCCAGCCGGTTGACGGGGCTGACTATGACATCACCGACGGCGACGTGGTGATCGCCGCGATCACCTCGTGCACCAACACGTCCAATCCGAGTGTGTTGGTCGCCGCGGGTCTGGTGGCGCGTAAGGCGCGGGATAAAGGCTTGAAGGTCCAGCCCTGGGTGAAAACGTCCTTCGCCCCGGGCAGCCAAGTGGTGACCGACTACATGTCGAAGTCAGGTCTGCAGGCCGATCTCGACGCGATGGGCTTTCACCTTGTGGGGTATGGCTGCACCACGTGCATCGGCAATTCAGGGCCGCTGCCGCCGGCAATCTCCAAAGCAATCAACGAGGGCGACATCGTCGCTGGGGCCGTACTTTCGGGTAACCGCAACTTTGAAGGGCGTGTGAGCCCCGACACGCGCGCGAACTACCTCGCCTCGCCGCCATTGGTAGTCGCTTATGCTTTGGCTGGGACCATGCGCAAGGACCTGACGAGCGAACCTCTCGGCGTTGGGAGCGATGGCGAGCCGGTTTATCTGAAGGATGTGTGGCCGAGCTCCTCGGAGATCGCGGACGTGATCCGCACCACCATCTCGTCTGAGATGTTCTCGGAACGTTATGCCGACGTGTTCGCAGGCGACGCGCGCTGGAATGACATCGCGGTGTCGGGCGGGCTGACCTATGACTGGTCGGACCAGTCAACCTACGTGCAAAATCCGCCCTTCTTTGAGACCAGCGATGTGGAGAGCCAAACGCGCGACATCACCGGCGCCCGGATCTTGGGACTGTTCGGCGATAGCATCACGACCGACCATATCTCACCGGCTGGATCGATTAAGGCGGACAGTCCGGCGGGGCGCTATCTGCAAGAGCGCGGCGTGGACGTCCTCGATTTCAACTCCTACGGCTCGCGTCGGGGCAATCATGAAGTGATGATGCGCGGCACGTTCGCCAACATTCGTATCCAAAACCAGATGGTGCCGGGCAAAGCCGGCGGTTTGACCATCCATCATCCGTCCGGTGACGAGATGGCGATTTACGATGCGGCGATGCGCTATCGCGACGAGGGCGCGCCTCTGGTTGTGTTTGGCGGCAAGGATTACGGCATGGGGTCGTCGCGCGACTGGGCGGCGAAGGGAACGCGCCTGCTTGGCGTGCGCGCGGTGATTGTCGAAAGCTTTGAACGCATCCACCGCTCCAATTTGATCGGCATGGGGGTGCTTCCGCTTCAGGTTGATGGCGAGTCCAGCTGGTCGGCGCTGGGGCTGACCGGCGCGGAGACTGTTGCGATTGGCGGGCTTGGCGCATTGTCGCCACGCGCGACGTTGCCGGTGGCGATCACCAAACTGGACGGGACGGTGATTGATATCGACGCCTTGGTGCGGATCGATACCGACGATGAACTCGCTTATTATCGTGCTGGCGGAATTTTGCACTACGTACTGGGCAATCTCACCCGGGTGGCCGCCTAGCCCGATCCCTCGCCGCTCGCTCGCGCGGGTGTGAAGCAGAGCGCGGAGCTGTGAATTGCAGCGGTCGATGTGGGCGGCTACATCTGGCGTATGAGAGGTTTTGTTGTCTTCGTCTTGGGACTGAGCGCTTTGGCGCTCTCCCCTTCCGCCCAGTCCCAAGAGCCTTCGGCCGAGCCGCCCGCCGTTCTTGACGATGAGGCGGGCGCGCCGATGGTGCTGGAGCTGTTCACCAGCCAGGCGTGTCCTCGCTGTCCTGAGGCCAATGTGTTGATGGCGGAACTGGGCTCACGCGAGGATGTGTTCGCGCTGTCGTTCTCGGTCGACTATTGGGGCGTGCGCGGATGGAGCGATACGTTCGCCGCTCCCGCCTTCACGCAGCGCCAGCGCGGTTACGTGCAGACACTGGACAACGCCTCGATCTACACGCCTCAGTTTGTGTTCGACGGCATGATGAATCAGCCTGGATCGCGCCGCCAGCATGAGGAAACGCGCCAAAACATCGAGGCCCACCTTGCCGCGCGCGACACCATGATGGGCGCCCGGCCCGAGATCGATCTGACGTGGACAGATGAAGGCGGCCTTCAGGTTGCGCTCAGCTCGGCAGACGAAGAGGCCGCCGACAACGCGACGGCGCCGTGCACTGTCTGGCTTGTGGGCTACACCCCCGGCGAGACCTCTGTAGATGTCAGCGGCGGCCCAAACGCTCACAAGCGGGTCGCGGTGTTCAATCCGGTGACGAGCCTCACATCGCTGGGCGAATGGACTGGCGACGAGACGTCGACCTTTACGGCCGAGCAACCACACGGCGACGCGTTCGCTGTGCTCGTGCAACGTGACGGCCATGGGCCGATTGTGGCGCTCGGCCGCGCGGATCGGCCGGCTGAGACCTAGGACGCGACGGACGCCCCCCTTTTGCACCGAGCCATACGTGACATTGGTCGCGCAGGCGCCCACACAAAAGCCCGCTGAACGCGGGCTCTGGCAGTGTCGTGATTGAGGAGTGTGGTGGTGACGCTGGCTAATGCCGCCGCAGTTCCCGGGGGGCTGGGGGGGCTGTGTGAACCGGAAGCCGCGATTTCGCACCAACCAGCGCCGATTCCAACGCTAGATATGGCTTGCGGCGGCGAAAAGGCCAAAACATGTCATTTTTTGGCACACCCGGTTGCACCCACGGCGAGCACACCGCACCGACGCGCATCAATCTTCGCACAGATAGCGATTTGACGTTGCAGTTTCGTGACAGGGGTGCACCATTGGGTTTGGTATTCGGCGGAGCAGGATCGCGTTGGAATCGTTTTCGGCAACCGCAGGTTGGACAGACCCGCGTCGACCCGCTCGGCAGATCTGGTTCCAACGCCATGAACTGAGCGCCATTCTCAATGTGTATGGACGTATGGTCGCGTTGGGCGAATGGCGCGACTACGCCATCAACGCCATGCGTGATCGCGCGGTGTTCAGTGTGTTCCGTCGCACAACTGAGACACCGCTCTACACTATCGAAAAGCGACCCGAACTGGCCAGACGGCAAGGGGCCTTCGCGGTATGCGGCGGCGCTGGCCAAGTGCTCAAGCGCGGTCACGACCTGCGCACGGTGCTCAGTTTCTTCGACAAACGCCGGTTCCAGGTGGTTACGGACTGAGCGCCGCTTCGCCGAGAGCCTGGCTGTCCTCGGCCTCGAGCAGGCTGCGCACGTGCGCCGTGACGTCGTTGAAGGCCGCGTCAACCGGCCAGTGGCGATCGCCAGGATAGGCGCGATACGCCACGCTGTGACCTTTGTCTTCGAGCATGGCGCGCGCGGCTTCGGCCCAATCCAACGGCACGCGTGGATCGCCTTGGTTGTGCACCATGAAAATCCCCACAGCCCCGCCCTCAGCGTCACAGGCGGTATCGACCACGCCGCCCATGGAGACGCCATGGTGGCCAGCACACGTCGCCACATTGACCGCGACGCCCGCGCCCTGGGAAAAGCCGACGACCACAACGCGATCGTCGGGAATGGCCCAGCTGTCGGTGATCTCGGTGATCATAGCGTCGATGGTGAGGCGCGCGGCCTCGCGGCTGGGCGCGGCCTCACGACCTGCAAACTCGAACCAGGAGTAGCCGACTTGACCGTCCCCGCGGTCCATCGGCAGCGGTGCGTTGGGGTGCGCGAAGGCCGTGCCGGGCAAGGCGGCCGACCACGCTTCGGCAATGGGCGCAAAGTCAGCGCCGCTGGAGCCAAATCCGTGCAGAAACACCACGAGGCTGTCGGGAGCGCCGGATATCGCTGGTCGGCCAGGATAATCCCATTCGCCATCGGTCCCACTGATCTGGGCGAAGGCGCTGGAGGCGGTCAGGGCGATGACCGCTCCTGCGGCGATCACACGAAGCAAAGCGGGCATGGCGTTCCCTGTTCCTGGCGTTGGCGGCCGAGCTGGTCAGTCGTCTTCGGGCTGAAGATCCTGGCGCACCTCAGGGCGTTCGAGCAAGCGGCGCACAGCGTCAGCCTCATCGAAGGAACGATCGGGTTCAAAGTGCAGGCTTGGCGTGAACTTGGTCTCGATGTGCTTGCCAAGGCGGCCGCGCAAAAACGGGGCGCAGCGGTTGAGCGCCGCCACGATGGCGTCGGCGTCGCGAGGCTGGGCGGATTTCGCTTCTGCTGTTGACGATCCGTTGGCCCCGCCGCTGAGGGGCGCGCAGAACACGGTCGCACGGCGCAGGTCGGGGCTCGGCCGGACCTCGGAAATCGTGACCGACACGCCGTCCAAGGCGGGGTCGCGAAGATCTTCACGGGCGAGGATATCCACCAGGGCGTGCCGGATCAGTTCGCCGGCGCGCAATTGGCGTTGGCTCGGCCCCTTTTTGGTTCGGAAGGAACGGCTCATGGCGGGGATATGGGGAGCGCACAGGCGCTGCGTCAATGCAAACGCCCCGACCGTGTGGGCCGGGGCGCGCATTTGGGTGTGATTTCCCGTCGACGCTATTCGCGGCTGAGCAGCGACAACAGGATCTGGAAGATGTTGATGAAGGCGATGTAGAGGTTCAGCGCGCCGAACGTCGTCGCCACCGACATCATCCTCTGGTCGCCCGCCATGGCGTAGTAGCTCGCCTTCAGCGACTGGGTTTGCCAGGCGATGACGCCAGCCATCAGAGCCAGAATGACGAAGTACAGGCCCAACTCCAGCAAAGACGACTGCAGCCAGATGTTGGCGATGCCCAGCACGATGACGCCCACCATGCCCATCAAGAGCGCGCTGCCGATCCCGGACAGGTCGCGCTTGGTGGTGTAGCCCCACAATGACAGGGCGCCGAACGCGGCCGCGGTCATGACAAACGCCAGGGCGATATCAGCGAAAGTGATGTTCATCACGCCGCCGCCATTGGTGGTCAGCGGCGTCTGGCCGACGGCTGCATAGACCCAAATGCCCATGCCCGAACCGATCAGCGCCACCACGGACCAGTATAAGATGTTGGCGCCGGCGGGGGACGGATTGCGCATGAAGAACATTGAGCCGAACAGCAACGCAATGGGTCCAAATTGCACAACGAACACCAACGGCGTGCCGAACACCAGCTGCGTGACCGGCGCCACTGTGCCCACGACATAGGCCAGCACAGCCGAAAGGATCAGGCCAAGGGCCATCTTGTTGTAAACGCCGAGCATAAAGTTGCGCAGGCCAGCGTCCACGGACATGTCCATGGGGCGCGCCACGCCGCCCGTTTGGTAGCTTTGGTTAAACTCGTTCATCTTCCTACCCATAAAGCTGCCGACCGATGAGTGAGCGGTCTTGCCAAAGATATCGAGTTCGTAGCACGAAACCGCAAGGGCTGTCTGGTCGATTCGTGCACGAGGGCGATAGGCTTTTCCGTTGTTTTGCCTTCGGCATATCCGATCACAGGTCACACTTCAGCGGCCCACGCGGTCGCGCCAATCCACGCGAGTTACACAATGCACACACGCCCCCTTGGCCGAACCGGCCTTTCTGTGAGCGCTTGTTGTCTTGGGACGATGACCTGGGGCGAGCAAAACACCGAAGCGGAAGGCCACGCCCAGATGGACTATGCGTTCGAGCGCGGCGTGACGTTTTGGGACACCGCAGAGCTCTATGCGATCCCGCCAAAGCCGGACACCCAAGGCCGCACCGAAGCGATCATCGGCACCTGGTTCGCCTCACGCAAGAAACGCGATCAGATCGTCTTGGCCACCAAAGTTGTCGGCCGCTCGAGCATGAATTGGTTCCGCACCGATGGCTCCCCGCCGCGGGTGACCGCCCACGACATCGATGAAGCTGTGACCAACAGCCTGCGACGTCTCCAGACGGACTATATTGACCTTTATCAAATTCATTGGCCCGACCGACGCGTTGAGGGCTTTGGTTATTTTGCCTACCAAGACTACGACGATGATTACGTTGCGTTTGAGGACCAACTTGAGGCCCTCACGCGGCATGTTGAAGCGGGCCGCATTCGGCATGTGGGCGTGTCCAATGAAACGGCGTGGGGTGTGATGCAGTTTCTGCGCGTCGCGGAAAGCCGCGGTTGGCCGCGCATCGCCTCGATCCAAAACGCCTACAATTTTGTCAATCGGACCTTTGAATACGGCCTGGCCGAAACGGCCCTGCGCGAAGACGTGGGCCTGCTCGCCTACTCACCCCTGGCGCAGGGCTATTTGACGGGCAAATATCGCAACGGCGCCCTGCCCAGCGGTTCGCGCAAGGCGCTGTTTCGGCGCATGGATCGCTATGAGGGGCCCGGCGCGCTAGAGGCGATCGACGCCTATGTGGACGTTGCGACAAAGCATGGGCTGGATCCGGCGCAGCTGGCGATTCGGTTTTGCGACACCCGGGCGTTTACGACCGCCACCATCATTGGCGCGACATCGATGGAGCAATTGGCCGCCAACATCGACGCCTTCACCCTGCCTTGGACGGACGACTTGGAGAAAGAGATCAATCGCCTGCACGTCGCTCACCGCAGCCCGTGCCCTTGAGCTCGGGCTTGAGCTTGGGCGCACGACCGGCGGGGTGGATGCGTCGATTGCGCTTGTCATCGCCGGAAACTTTGTCAATTGTGCTGCGGCTTCAACGTAAAGATTGGGGAGGATCTCATGGCGACAGACTATGATGACGACGTCAAACACTACGCTGGCTCGTTCAACGAAGAGGCTGTGGCGGGCATCGTTCGCCATTGCGGGATTGCGTTGCAGAGCGCAGACGCTTCGTTGGTGTCGTGCTCCGATCAAAGCGAACTCGACCGGGTCCGTGAGAGTTTTTTGAAGAAAAAGCTCGGGCGCACTGAGGATGACGCGGCCCTTGATGCTGCGATCAAGGACGTGTGCGAGACCATGAAAGAGACACGCCGTAAATCACGGGTGACCTTTTATTATCTTCTCGCCGAAAACTACGGGCAGCTCGACCTGTTTGTGAAGAAGAGCTAATTCCGTTCATAGCGCTAAGGTTGTGACGGTGACTTCGTCGCCGCTGCAACCCTGGCCAAACCTGTTGCGCCCCATCGCGGCGCGCTTTGGCTATGTCCCTTCGCCTTTTCGCCGCGTTGGCGATTCCCGACTCGGTCGGCTCTCAGCTTGCTCGCTTGCAGCGCGGCGTGCCGGGCGCCGACTGGCGGCCGACCGACAACTTCCACATCACCTTGCGGTTCTTCGGCGACATTGACGAGCGCACGGCGCGCGACCTTGATGATGAGCTTGGCGCGGTCAGCGTCGACGCATTTGCGGTGCAGCTGGCGGGCTCGGGATGGTTCGGCGGCGCCAAGCCCCATGCGCTCTGGATCGGGGTGGAGGCGAACGCGGCGTTGTCGACATTGGCGGCCGCCTGTGAACGCGCGGCGCGCAGGGCCGGCCTTGACGCGGAATCGAGAAACTACACGCCCCACGTGACCTTGGCGTATTGCCGCGGCATCGACCCCAGCGCGGCGGCGGTGTTTGCGCAGCGCACCAACCTGTTCCGCGCTGAGCCGTTTCACGCCGATCGATTCTTTTTGCTATCGAGCTGGAGCGGCAAAGGACCGAGCCAATACCTCGCTGAAGCGGAATACCCACTGCGCTAGAGTGTACGCCGCCAACTGGACGCTGGCGGCCCGCCCAGCCACAGTGGTTGGCCAAAATGTCGCAGGCGGCGTGACGCGTCGATCCTGGCTTCTAATTCGTGATGCGATGCGGTAAGACACTACTGTTTTGGGGGTGGGTGTTTGCGGGCCTTTCGCAGTATTGTTGTGTTGACGGGCGCTGGCGTTTCCGCGGAGTCGGGCCTTGGCACATTTCGCGAGAAGGGCGGAATGTGGGATCGGTTTGACCCATATGAACTCGCCACGCCTGAAGCGTTTGGCCGCCAGCCTCACGTGGTCAACGACTTCTACAATTTGCGCCGCGCTGCTCTTCTTGAAGCCCAGCCCAACGCAGCCCACTTCGCTTTGGCCGAACTTGGTGCGGCCCTGGACGCGGCGGGTGGTCGGCTCACGCTCGTCACACAGAACATTGATGATCTGCATGAGCGCGCTGGCAACGACAATGTCATCCACATGCATGGCGAGTTGCTGAAGGTGCGCTGTGACGGGGTTCAGGGCGGCGGGTGCCTCAGCGTCGTTGACTGGCGCTGGGATCTGTCGCTGTCCACGCCCTGCCCCATCTGCAGCCAGATCGGTTATCTGCGCCCCCATGTCGTTTGGTTTAATGAAGCGCCCATGCACCTGGATGACATCGCCGAGGCGATCGAAAACGCCGATCTGTTTGTCTCCATCGGCACCAGCGGCACCGTTTGGCCCGCGGCTGGTTTTGTGTTGGCGGCGCGCGACCAGGGCGTTGAAACGCTCGAGCTGAACCTTGAGCCCACCGATGGCGGTGCTGTGTTTGATCGCGGGGTTTATGGTCCGGCAACCGATGTGGTGCCGCGCTGGGTTCAAACCGTTTGTGATTCCCTCGCCACGTTGAGCTAGCCGTCGGACACCAGCGCGTCCATCGCTTCGTCGGTGAACCCGAAATGATGGCCGATTTCGTGGATCAGGACATGGGTGACCAGGGCGCCTAGGGTTTCGTCGGCGCGTTCGGCCCACTCATCCAACATGGGGCGGCGGTAAAGCCACACGCGGTCAACGTCTTCGGGCGCATCCCCGATCGATTTGCGCGTTAGGTCGACACCGGCGTAAAGGCCCGTGAGCTCATACGGGTCGTCGATCGCCAGCGCGCTGAGCGTTTCCTCATCGGCGAAGTCGGCCACCAGAATCACGACGTCCCCACACCGGCGGCGAACTTCGCCGGGAAGGTCAGCAAACGCGCGCTGGGCCAGCGCTTCAAAGTCGGCCAGCGACGGTGCGACAGTGTTGTGCCAGTCCATGGAGCGCCCTCTTGGCTCAGTTTCGTGCGGCGGCGCGTTCAGACGCCGCCTCGCAACCTGTTCACACTCCGATTATGTTGGTTTGCGGAGGAAGCGCCATGACCAACGCCATCGACGCCGTCCATCGCGCTGAGATCACCGCGGCCGTCACCCGAGGCGCGGTGCGTTGCTTAGGCGACCTGGGACTGGCGGCCATCACTGAGTTTGTACTGCCGGACGGGCTGCGGGCCGACGTCGCCGCCTTGGGTCCTGATGGCGCGTTGTGGGTTGTCGAGGTCAAATCCGGTTTGGAGGATTTTCGCGCCGACACCAAATGGCCCGGCTATGCGGCGTGGTGCGATTGTTTCGCCTTTGCGGTCGACGCCGCGTTTCCCACCGACATTTTGCCGGGCGATGCAGGCTTGATCATCGCGGACGGTTTTGGCGGCGCCGTTGTGCGACCGCCGCCGCGCCAGCCCCTCGCCGCCGCGCGGCGCAAGTCCTTGTTGATCCGCTTTGGCCGAGCGGCCGCCATGGCGGCGCTTGGCTGAGCCGGGGGAAGCCCCATTTGGCGCCGGTGGTCATCAGTCGGTCTCATTTCTTGGTCATTTGAGGGCGTGACATGGGCGCGAAACACGGCCACACACGGCATTATGGCGCGTAGTGATTCTCAGCGGCGGGCGCTTGGCGCCCTGCGGCTCTCGCATTTTCGAAACTACATCTCGTTGAGCCTGACGTTGGACGCCAGGCCCGTCGCGCTGTTCGGTTCGAACGGGGCGGGCAAGACCAACATTCTTGAGGCCATTTCGTGCCTGACGCAGGGGCGCGGACTGCGGCGGGCGGCCAACGAAGAGCTCGCCAGACGCACCAATGGCGCGCGGACGGGCGACTGGGCGGTCTCAGCCGACTTGGTGGCGGACGGGACGGCGCACCGGGTCGGCGTGGGGCAAGACCCCGCCAATCCGAGCCGCCGTTTGGTGCGCATTGATGGGGCGAATGCGACGGCGACCGAACTTGGCAATCTGGTGCGCGTGGCGTGGCTGACTCCGGCGCAAGATCGGGTGTTCGCCGGGCCGCGCAGCGACCGCATGCGGTTCTTTGATCGGTTGACCCTGGCGCTGTCGCCCACTCATGGCGCGGCGGCGGTGGCCTATGACCGGGCCTTGCGCGAACGCACGCGTTTGCTCGAGGAATCGCGCGCCGATCCTGTGTGGTTGGATGGGGTCGAGGCTGAAATGGCCCGCCACGGCTTGGCGCTCGCCATGGCGCGCCGGTCGATGGCCAGCCGGCTGCAGTCGGCGGTGGACGCGCGCAGCGGCGGCGCCTTTCCCAGTGCTGACATCGGTTTGACGGGATGGATTGAAGAGCGCCTGCCCAGCGATGGCGGGGCGGACCTGGCGGCGCTGGAGCAGGATTTTCGCGATGCGCTCGCCGAGGCGCGGCGGCGTGATGCGCGGGCGGGACGGGCGCTGGATGGACCGCACCGGGCTGACCTCGTCGTCGTGCATCGCGACAAACAGATGCCGGCGGGGGATTGTTCAACCGGCGAGCAGAAGGCGCTCTTGGTCGGCCTTGCCTTGGGGCACGCGCGAGCGTTGGAGGCCGCATCGGGGCATGCCGCGCCGCTGGTGTTGCTCGACGAAGCGGCAGCGCACTTGGACCCGTCTCGCCGAGCGGCTTTGGCCGATGAAATCTGCGATCTGGGCGTTCAGGCTTGGTTGACGGGCACGGACGCGGATCTGTTCGACTCCTTCGGGGCGCGGGCGCAATTCGTCCACATTGAAGAAGGCGCGGTCGTTGAAACGCCGGCAGGGGTCTGAGCGCGCCGCCCGCACCGCCGTCACGCCATTGTGCAGGCGCGGAAAACACCCTACATTTACAACGGTTGGCGGTGTTGTCGGACTGGCCTCACGCCGCGAAAGGGCGCAGCCTGTTGCATCGAACGCTGCAACGCCCTGCTGGGCTGCATGTGAACCGCATAACGGTGGATACACGGACACAGCATTGTGCAGCGGTGATACTGTTATTGGGGGCCGTGTTTACGCCTTCGAGGCGAACGCCATTACACAGTGTCTGACGGGGTGTTCGACTTGGGTCGCGATACCGTGGACATTGAATGGGCGCGATGAGCGATGGGCGACTCCGCCTGCCGCAATCGGTGTGAGGAATGGGCGAAATGGACGAGTACGGCGCAGAATCGATCAAAGTTCTCAAAGGCTTGGAAGCGGTTCGCAAGCGTCCAGGTATGTATATCGGGGACACCGATGACGGCTCAGGCCTGCACCAC
>CAZADA010000029.1:0-27176 GCA_964483775.1 uncultured Caulobacterales bacterium | reverse complement strand
TCGAGCGGATCATCAACGTGCCCAAGCGCGGCATCGGCGGGACCAGTCTTCAAAAGCTCCAGGAGTTCGCCCGTGATGCGCGCCTGTCGCTCTCGGCGGCGGCGGCGGAGCTCTCTCGCACCGACGAGATCAAGGGCAAAGCCCGCACCCAGCTGCAACTGTTCCTGCGCAACATGGAGCGATGGCGGGCCTTGACCGCCGAGCGCACCCACGCCGAACTGGCGCAAATCGTTCTGGATGAAAGCGGCTACACCGCCATGTGGCGCGACGACAAAAGCCCCCAGGCCGCCGGGCGCCTCGACAACCTCAAGGAGCTCATCACCGCCATGGGCGAGCACGACACGCTCGAGGCCTATCTGGAGCACATCGCGCTGGTCGCCGATCGCGAGACCGCCGAGGGCGCCGACGAGGCCTGGCTCATGACCTTGCACGCCGCCAAAGGCCTTGAGTTCCCGTACGTGTTCTTGCCGGGCTGGGAGGAAGAAGTGTTCCCCTCCAAACGCGCCCTTGACGAAAAGGGAACCGCCGCCCTCGAAGAAGAACGCCGGCTTGCCTATGTCGGCATCACCCGCGCCCGCGAACGCGCCCTGATCACGTTCGCCGCCAACCGTCAGATTTTCGGTCGCTGGCAATCGGTCATGCCGTCCCGGTTCGAACGCGAGCTGCCCGACGAACACATCGACCGCGCCTCCGAAACTGGGTTTTACGGCGCCGATGAGGCTGGCTATGGCGAGTGGACCCAAAGCGCCGATCCGATGCGCTCGACCTATGACAGCCCCGGCTGGCGACGGTTTCAACAAGCGCAGAGCCGCACGCCGCCCACCGCCCCGGTGATCGACGGCAAAGCCGAACTGATCGCTCGCGAAGACGACCGCGGCCGCTTCAGCGTTGGCGCCCGGGTGTTCCACATTAAGTTTGGCTATGGAAACGTGCTCGCCGCCGATGGCAACAAAGCCGAGGTCGATTTTGACAAAGCCGGCCGCAAGAAAGTGATCGACAGCTTCCTTGAGCCGGTTTGACGCCTTACCAAACCGGTTGCGCGATGCTAGCTCAGCCGCGGAAAGGCGTGAGGAACTGGAGTGATGGCGGACATCTTCCTTTCTTATACACGAGCCGATTCACAAACAGCCGCAGCCATCGCTGAGGGCAAACCCAACGGCGATGGCGTTGCATGGAACGTGGATGGAACCGTACGCCGCCAAGGCATATGGACCAATGATCGCCTGACCACGCCGCTCACGCCATGAGGCCGGCGCCATGACCCAGCTTTGGCGGCTTGAGGCGATCGGCCCGCGTGCGCGAATTGACCCGGTGGCCGATGTGTTGTCAGAGGCCGATCCCGCCCCCGCCCTCGCCGTGTCCTTATTCGATGTCGACGGCGTGTCAGGCCAACGCCGGCTTGAAGCCCTGCTCGACCATCCGCCCGACCTCGACGCCATCGCTCTGGCGTGGAACCTCGCCGATCCGGCCATCACCCTCACCGCCGCCCCGCTGCCGGACGCCAATTGGGTCGCCCAATCGCTTGAGGGCCTGCCGCCGGTTCGCGCAGGACGCTTCATCATCCATGGCGATCACCACACGCCGCCCAAAAGCGGCGCCGTCGCGGTGCGGATCAACGCGGGGACCGCCTTTGGCACCGGCCACCATGGCACCACACGCGGCTGCCTCCTCGCCCTTGATGCGATCGTGAAGCGCGGTCACCCGCAACGCGTTCTCGATATTGGGACCGGCGCCGGCGTGCTCGCCATCGCCGCCGCCAAAGTGGTGCGCCGCCCCGTCAGCGCGACCGACATCGACCCGGCCTCGGTCGCCTTCGCCATCGCGGCCGCCAAAGCGAACGCCGTCGCCCCTCTGATCCGCACCTTGATGGCCGATGGCCTCGGCCCGTTCGCGACCCAGCGCTATGATTTGGTGATGGCCAACATCCTGGCGGGCCCTTTGATCACCCTCGCCCCGGCCGTCGCATCCGTCGTGGCGCCGCACGGCCAGCTGATCGTCTCGGGATTGCTCAGCCCCCAGGCGCGCAGCGTGCGTGCGGCCTACCACAATCGCGGCCTGCGGCTGATACGGTATTGGGAGCTCGAGGGATGGGCGACACTGCTCATGGGCAAGGCGTAAGGCGTCGCGGTCGGGCTGACGCACGAACGCCCGGCTAGGAAAGGTGCGTCCGCCGGGCGTTTGGATTTTGGGGTTGAGCCCCTGTATGGTTTTTTGACCGAACCGTGTCTTTATGAGCAGTGATATGGATCGAGCCGCCTGGGCTGGCAAGGCGCCAGCTTGCAAGGCGGCCATGCATCCATGCAACGATCAACCCAATTGCGTCACACATCGGACATGTTGGCCCAATTGGAAGAGGAGCGACGCCATGTTTCAATCGTTTGATGTCAAAGGCGGCCCGGCTCTAGGCAAGCGCCATGTCGCAAAGCTTCGCAAGGCAATGCGCGGGGCTGGCCTTGATGGTTTCATCGTCCCCCACGAGGACGAATACCAGAACGAATACTTACCGGCCGCCCATGAGCGATTGGCTTGGGCCACGGGGTTCACAGGCTCAGCCGGTCTCGCGGTGGTCCTGCACGACACCGCCGCACTGTTTGTGGACGGACGCTACACCGTCCAGGCCGGCGATCAGGTGGACCCAGAGGCGTTTTCCCTGGCCAAGCTGGAAGATGACGGCGTGCTCACCTGGCTGCGCCAGGCCGTCAGCCCGGGTCTAGAGATTGGCTGTGATCCGCGTCTTCACACGCCGCGCACGATCACCAAGCTGAATGACACGCTTGTACAGGCCGGCGCGCGCCTCAAACCGGTTGAAACCAACCCTGTTGACATGGCGTGGGCGGAAACCGATGAGCGCCCACCAGCCCCCTGCGCCGCCATCACACCACACCCGATTGAGCACGCCGGCGCGGCCCATACCGACAAGCTGGCGCTCATCCTCAATGAACTCGAAACGGCCGGGCTGGACGCCGCTTTGCTGACCGATCCCGCATCCATCGCCTGGCTGCTCAATTGGCGCGGCGGCGACGTCGCCCACACCCCCATCGCACTGGCGACGGCGATCGTCAGACGCTCGGGCAGCCACACGGTGTTTGTTGATCCCGCCAAGCTGACCCCGCAGCTGCGCGAGCACCTCGGCGGCGCCATCTATTTCGCCGAACCCGAGGCGCTCCCCAACGCCTTGACGACGCTCGCCGGTTACCGCGTGAGCGTTGACCCCGAGCGGACATCGGCCTGGCACTTTGACCAGCTCACCGTCGCCGGCGCCATCATTGCCGAACGCCGCGATCCGTGCGCCCTGCCTCGAGCACGCAAGAACGCCGCGGAAATCGCCGGCGCCGCGGCAGCCCACCGCCGGGACGGCGCGGTCATCGCCCGTTTTCTGCACTGGCTCGAGACCGAAGCGCTCGCCGGCGAACTTACTGAGATCGATGTGGCCACGCGCCTTGAGGAGATGCGCCGCGAAACGGGCGTGCTCAAGGACATTTCGTTTGAAACGATTTCTGCGGCCGGCCCCCACGCCGCCCTGCCCCATTACCGCGTCAACGCCAAGACCAACGCCCGCCTCAAGCGCGGGACGCTGTATTTGGTGGACTCCGGCGGTCAGTACGTCGACGGCACCACAGACATCACGCGCACAGTGGCGATCGGCCGGCCCAAACGGGAAATGCGCGAACGCTTTACGCTGGTGCTCAAGGGACACATCGCCCTTGCCCGCCAACGCTTTCCCGCCGGCACTAGCGGGCAAGCCATCGACGCCCTCGCGCGCCAACATTTGTGGATGGAAGGGTTTGATTTCGACCACGGCACCGGCCACGGCGTGGGTTCGTTCCTCTCGGTGCACGAAGGCCCCCAACGCATCGCCAAGTTCGGCAGCCCTGTCGCCCTCGCCCCGGGGATGATCGTCTCCAACGAACCTGGCTACTACAAGCCCGGCCCCGGCGGTTACGGCATCCGCATTGAAAACCTGCTGGTCGTGACCGAGGCCGGATCCATTGAAGGCGGCGACCGACCCATGCAGGGGTTTGACGTGCTCACCTTAGCCCCGATTGATCGCACGCTCATCGTCAAGTCCATGCTATCCAAAGAGGAAAAGGCCTGGGTGGACGCCTACCATGCCCGCGTCTTGGAAGAGATCGCTCCGCAGGTCGACACGGCCGTGGCCGCCTGGCTGGAAATCGTCTGCGCCCCGCTCAGCGCGCCAGCGCCGCGCCTCAAAGAGGTCGCCTAACCGGCGTCCTCTCCGCCCGCGGCGTCAAACACAAGCGTGGTGGCAAAGCGCACCCGCCCCTCGCTGGTCGGCGTCAATCCACCCGGCCCGCCGCGCAACTCATCAAACGTCCGGTCCGGGTTGGTCCGCGCCAACAGCGCCTCCTCGCCTGTGGCGCCAGAACGTTCGCAAAGCCGCATCCAGCTCATCACGAGCCCTGATCCGAACGGCCCACGCGCCCAACACCAAGCTTGCCAACGTCCCCATCACGACCCCACCAACTCAAACCAGGCCTCTTCGGTCAGCACGGTGACGCCCAGCTCATGCGCCTTGGTGAGTTTGGAGCCCGCCTTGTCGCCCGCCACCAGATAGTCCGTTTTCGCCGACACCGAGCCGGCCACTTTGGCGCCCAAACGGCCCGCCATCGCCTTGGCCTCATCGCGGCTCAGCCGCTCCATACTCCCAGTGAACACCACCGTCTTTCCCGCAACCGGAGAGTTGACGCCGACGCTCGGGGTCGCCGCCTCAACGGTCACCTGATCGAGCAAACGCTCCAGCGCCGCCCGGCTGTGCGCCTCGTTGACAAAGCGACCAAGCGCCATGGCGGCGGCCTCGCCCACGCCATCGACCGCCAAAAAAGTCTCCCAGGCCGTGTTCACCGGCAGGTCTTTGCCCTTGGTTTCAGGTCCCAACGCGTCGCGTTCCGCAACGATGGCGCCCAAGGGCTCAAGAACCGCCATGAACGCATCCCAGCTCTCAAACGCGCTGGCGAACAGGTTGGCGGTCTCCTCGCCGACATGGCGCACGCCCAGCGCATTGATGAAGCGTCCGAGCGGCACAGTGCGCCGCGCCTCGATGGCGGCGAACAGGTTCGCGGCCGATTTGGCGCCCCACCCTTCGCGCGCAGCGATCTTCAGCTCATCATCACGCGCGGCCAGGGTGTAGATGTCCGCCGGTTCGCTCACAACGCCCTCGGCGAAAAACGCCTCAATCTGCTTGGCGCCCAGGCCATCGATATCCACAGCGCGCCGCGACACAAAATGCTTCAAATGCTCAACGCGCTGATGCGGACAGGCAAATTCGCCCGAACAGCGCAACGCCACGCTCTTGCCCTTGCTCGCCGTGTCTTCCTGGCGCAGCGGCGTGGCGAGCGGACACGGACACGCCGAAGGAAACACAAACGCCTGCGCGCGCCCCGCACGATCAGCGTCCACCACACGCACCACCTGGGGGATGACATCGCCAGCCCGCTGCACGATGACGCGGTCGCCGGGCCGCACATCCTTGCGCGCAACCTCGTCGGCATTGTGCAGCGTGGCGTTGGACACCACGACCCCGCCCACCGTGACAGGCTTCAGTTTCGCGACCGGCGTCACCGCGCCCGTACGGCCAACCTGCAGCTCAACAGCGATCAGTGTGGTCTCGGCTTGTTCGGGGGGAAATTTGCGCGCGATCGCCCATCGCGGCGCCCGCCCGGCGAAGCCCAGCCGGTCTTGTAGCTCCAGCGCGTTCACTTTGAACACCACGCCGTCAATGTCATAGCCAAGATCGGCGCGCCGGCGCTCAATGTCGCGGTGCGCCGCGATCAGAGCATCGATGTCGGCGTCAACACCCCCCTCACCCTGTGAAAAGCGCGCGCTCACCACAGCGTTATCGGGATTGGTGGCAAACCCCCATGCCTTGAGAGCACCAAGCGCCTCAGCCTGGGTCGAGGCAAACGGCGCGCTGGCCGCCCCCCATGCATAGGCTGTGAAGGTCAGGGGGCGTTTGGCGGTGATCGTCGCATCCAATTGGCGCAACGAACCCGCCGCCGCGTTGCGCGGGTTCTTATAGGCCGCAAGCCCGGCCTCAGCTTGGGCCGCGTTGAGCGCCTCAAAGTCGGCGTGCCCCAAAAACACTTCGCCGCGGATCTCAATACTGGGCGGCCAGCCCGACCCAGCCAAACGCCTCGGGATCGCAGCGATCGTGCGCGCGTTCGCTGTCACATCCTCACCCACACGTCCATCGCCCCGGGTCGCCGCCCTGACCAAGTCGCCGCCCTCGTAAAGCAAGGAAAGCGACAACCCGTCGATCTTCGGCTCCACCGCCAGGTCAAGCGCCGCCGTCCCATCAAGCCCAAGAAACCGACGCACCCGGAGCACAAACTCGACCAAATCGGCGTCGGAGAACGCGTTGTCGAGCGACAGCATGGGCGCGCCATGGGCGATCTGAGCGAACCCAGACGCCGGTGCGGCCCCAACGGTGTGGCTCGGCGAACCGGGATCAGCCAACTCCGGAAATCGCGCTTCGAGCGCGACCAGGCGCTGGCGCAAGGCGTCATACTCGCCATCGGAAATGCGCGGCGCGTTGTCTTGATAATAGGCGGCGTCGTGATCGGCGATCTGCGCGCGCAGAGCCTCCAGCGCTGCGCGCGCTTCGTCCTGGCTCAACGGCCCCTCGTCCGACGCCAGGCCGTCGACCATTGCGTCTTGGCCCTAAAAAATGCGCCCGACCGTGCGGCCCCACCAACTGCGCCGCTCCAACGCCAAGTTCTCGTTGGACTCGCCGGTTTCCGCGAACACCACGCCCTCATCAACCAACAGCTCATACGTGTCTTCGTACCACTCACTGCCCGGATAGTTGTAGCCAAGCACGGCCGCCACTTCGGTCGCCTCGGTCAGCACGCCGAGCGACACATACGCTTCAACCAGCCGGTGCAACGCTTCAGGCGTGTGGCTGGTGGTCTGGTACTCATCAATGACGGTCTTAAAGCGGTTGATTGACGCCAAATAGTGTCCCTGGCGCAGGTAAAACCGGCCCACCTCCATTTCCTTGCCCGCCAGGTGGTCAAGCGTGAGATCGATTTTCAGTCGCGCATCCCGGGCATAGTCGCTGCGCGGGAAGCGCCGCTCCACTTGGCGCAGCGCATTGAGGGCCTGTTCCGTTGTCCGTTGGTCGCGGCCAACGTCCAAAATTTGCTCATAATGGCAAAGCGCAATCAAGTAATAGGCATAGGCAGTCGTATCGCCGCCTGGGTAAAGCGCTATGTATCGCTCCGCGGTCGTGATAGCCGCCTGGTATTGATTGCTCGTATAGTTCGAATACGAGCTCATCATCATCGCACGCCGAGCCCACTCAGAATATGGGTGTTGTCTCTCGACCTCATCGAAAAGCAAAACGGCCTCAGCATACCGCTTACGTTCCAGTCGATCCAAAGCCAGTGAATAGATCATCTCGGCCGGCCGCTCAATATAGGGAAGGCTTTCAGCCTGATTGTTACGCGCACATCCGGTCGCAGCAAGACAAGCAACCAGGGAAATCAAGCTCAAAGTTCTCATCATCCGTTTCGCTCTCCTGCCCTACGCAGCTACACCACGCGATCGCTAACCCCCGGTGCAAGGGTTGTAGACCATGTCCGTCGCAGGATGAAGCCGGCCCGGCCATCCGCCGTCCATATGTTCACCTGTCCGCACTGTGCACAGCGCACACCGCGCGCGATTGCCGCAGCCAGCCTTAAATCTACCTCGCTTCAAGGGGCGTTGGAACCGGGGTTGGAGTGGGAGGATAGCGTTATGAAAGACTTCATGAAATGTACGGGCATCGAGGCGGTCAACGTTGATCGCCGCATTGGCGAGCGCATTCGGCGCCGACGGACCATGCTCGGCCTCACCCAAGAACAACTCGCTGAATCCCTTGGCATTTCCTATCAGCAAGTCCAAAAGTATGAGACGGGCGCCAACCGCGTTACGGCCGGACGCTTGTTCCAAATCGGCCAGCGTCTGGACACCGACATCGCGTACTTCGTCGCTGACCTCCACCCCGCCAACGGCAACTCAGCCGACCTCGACGATTCAGGCTCCGGCGGCGACAACATTTCCAGCCGCGCCGTGATCGAACTCGTGCGCAATTTCCAGAGCATCGAAAGCGACAGCCTGCGCAATTCGGTGCTCAACCTGGTGCGCAACATGGCCAATGAAGTCGATGTGACTGACGAGAGCGCCCCCAGCGTGGAACCCAGCATCGCCCCCCGCTACGCGTCCAACGGCGCGATCTAGCCGACACCCACGCGCATGGCGGGCTAACGACGCCCCCAAGCGCCAGGGCCACAGCGCCGGCACGCCGGCAGACCCAGCCAGCCGCTTAGCGGCTGGCGAGCGCCCGAGCCAACGCCAAGCCTGCAGGAGCGCGACGTCGGCGCGCCGGCGTCTCCGGCTCAAGTTCGGCAATCTGATGCGCCCCCCGATCCGCCAACAAGGCGCGGGCGACGGCGTTGTTGAGCGCATGCCCAGGACGATGCGCGCGATAACGGCCCAGCAAGGGCAAGCCGACCAAGGACAAATCACCGATCACGTCGAGCGCCTTGTGACGGACGAACTCATCGTCAAACCGCAACCCGCCCGGGTTCATCACCTGCTCGCCATCGATCACAACGCAATTGTCGAGCGACCCGCCCAAAGCCAGCCCAGACGCGCGCAACGCTTCCACCTCCGGCAAAAACGCAAACGTCCGCGCCGGCGCAATGGCGCTGCGATACACGGCTGGGGTCACATCCCCGCTCCAGTGTTGGTCGCCAATCACCCCATTGTCGAAGGCGATCGAAACATCAAGCGCATAGCCCTCATAGGGCTCCAAACGCGCCCAGCTATCACCCAAGGCGACCTCAATCGGCTCGGTCACCCGCAAAACACGGCGCGGCGCATCAAGTTTGGTGATCCCAACCGCATCGAGCCGATCAACAAACGGCTCAGCGCTGCCATCAAGTGCAGGAATTTCAGGGCCCGTCACCTCAATGATCGCATTGTCGATGCCAAGACCGGTCAAGGCCGACAGCAAATGCTCAACGGTCATCAATGATCCCGAACGGGTCGTCAGGCCGGTGCACAAACGCGTGGCGCCCACCATCTGAGGGTGCAAGGTCTCCGCCCCGCCAGCCACACCGTCATCACGCCGCGTGACGACCAAACCGCGATCAACGCCGGCCGGCCGCACACTGACAGACGACAGCGCACCGGTATGCAAACCCTTGCCTGAGAATGTCGCTGTTCTTGCAACCGTTGTCTGCAGCTTCTGCTCGATCACCCGTCACCCCGCTTCCAACTCACAACGGCAGTAACAATGGTTCTGTGTGCGCTGCAAATAACACGTCATTACGGACTATGACGTGGGCTGGCGGACGCCAGGATCATCCCGCCTGACGGCGCAAAAACGCAGGGATTTCTAACTCTTCAGGATCGTATGAATCAACGGCTTCACGATGTGTGTCCGCCTCCGGCGCCGGGGCGGGCGCAGGATCGTCGCTGGCGCGTTTCTGCCCGCCGCGCGCCCAGGATAACAGGCCAAACGCGCCGCCAAGTCCGCGCCGCTCCGGCTCGCGATGCTGCGTCGCAACATCTTCATCCTCGTCTGAGGCCGGTTCGTGCTCGGCAACCGACTGGGATGGTGATGACGCCGCCGTCGCCTGTTCAGCGTCCTCTCGCGCGGCGCAACCGGTGGCCAGCACGGCCACGCGCATCCCCTCGCCCATGGAGGGGTCGAACGCCTTACCGATGATGATGTTGGCGTTGGGATCGGCCTGTATCCGAATTTCGTTCACGGCGTAGTCAATCTCATACAGCGTCAGATTGGGGCTGGCCGTGACGTTAATCAGCACCGAACTGGCGCCAGCCAAACTCGCCGTATCCAGCAGCGGGTTGGTCACCGCCGCCCGGGCCGCTTCACGCGCCCGATCGGGCCCTTCAGCTTCGCCCACGCCCATCATCGCTTCGCCGGTGTCGCACAACACAGCGCGCACATCGGCAAAATCCAAGTTCACATAGCCCGGTCGCGTGATCAGTTCGCTGACCCCACGCACCGCCGCCATCAGAACATTATCGGCCAGCGAAAACGCTTCAGCCACGCTGGTGTGCTCGTCAATCACCCGGAACAAGTTCTGGTTCGGCACCACAATCAGCGTGTCCACCTCATCGCGCAACGACTCAAGCCCCGTGTCGGCCACCGTCATCCGGCGCGGCCCCTCAAACAAGAAGGGCTTGGTGACCACCGCCACCGTGAGGGCGCCAAGCTCTCGGGCCGCGCGCGCAATCACCGGCGCTGCGCCTGTACCCGTACCCCCGCCCAGTCCGGCGGTGAGAAACACCATATGCGCGCCATGCAACTGGGCGCGGATCGCCTCCAGTGCGTCTTCGGCGGCCTGCGCGCCAATCTCCGGATTGGCGCCAGCGCCCAGACCTTCGGTCACGCGCTGGCCGAGCTGCACCTGGGAGCGCGCCAACGACCGCACCAGCGCCTGGGCGTCGGTGTTCATCGCGACAAACTCAACCCCGTCCACGCCGGCGTCAGCCATCGCGTTGACAGCATTGCCGCCCGCCCCGCCAACGCCAACCACGACAATCCGCGGCTCGAGCTCAGAAACCGGCTGAGGCTGCAGGATGGTGACGGGTGCTGTTGCGGGAGGCATGACGATCTCCTGGTCAGAGCCAAAGCCTGGGCGTAGCGGCACAGTCGAAGTTCGCCCTTAACGACGCGTTAAAGTGATGCGAAAACTCTGCGCAAGGGGGGCAATCCTCGCTCCACCATCATCCGGGCTTGTCCGAACCAAGAACGCCGTGCGCTAAAACGCGCCGCGCACCCATTGCGCAGCACGCGCCAAGGGCCCCCCTTCGCCCTGCGGCGCCAGGCTGGGATCAGCCAAGCTGGTCAAAGCGTCCTCGGGTTTCATCAGACCGTAGCGCGCCAGTCCAAACGCCGTGGCCAATTCCGGATCCGCATACCGCACATCGGACCCCGAGAGCCCAAGCGGCGCACCCTCGCGCACCCGCGCATCAAACACCTCAGCCGCCACATATTTGAGCCCGGGCATGCGCGCCCCACCACCCGTAACCACCACATGGCGCAAGGCGTCAGCAACCCGCGGACATGAGCGCAGCTGGCGATGAACCAGCTCCACGCTTTCTTGGACACGCGCCCGCAAAATCATCGCCACATCGTTCAGGCGCGCCGGCTGGTAGCTTGGCGTCAGCTGAAAACCGCCAGGCAGCACGGAAGGATCGTCTAAGGCTTGGTCATCGACGGCGCCATGGCGCAGTTTGATCACTTCAGCTTGGCCGAGCCCCACGCCCAGACCGTGCGCCAGATCCGCCGTCGCCCGCAGACCGCCAAAGGGAACCGCCGCGACCTGCGCCAAAACGCCATCAAGAAACACCGCAGCGCGCACGCCGCTGGCCCCAAAATCAAGCACCGTCGCGCCGACATAACGCTCCTCAGCACTCAGGACGCCCAACGCGGCCGCATAGCCGGTCTCGACAACCGCTTTAATCTCCAGCCCCGAACGTTCGACGCACGCGCTGACCATGCGCCGCGCTTCGCCCACACCGCTGACCACCAACAAGCTGACATCGAGCACACTGCCCGACGCGCCGCGCGGATCTCCCACGCCCTCGCCGCCATCCACCCGCCAGTTTTGCACCACTCCATGCAGCCAAGGGCGCTTGGGCGTGCGCAATCCGTTGAGCGCGGCGCGCACCGCCGCCGCCATGTCCCGATCGCGCACCTTGCCGCGCAACGTGACCCGTCCAACGCGCTCGTGGGAGCGCGGCTTAAGACCAGGCGCCGCAACGTACATGCGATGGGCGCGCAAACCCGCCGACATCTCCGCCTCGCGCAGAGCATGCATCAGAACCGAGCGCGCCGGCGCGGCGTAAGCCAGCGCCCCACTGACCACGCCAGCGCTCGCCCGCCGTCCCATGCCCAGAATCTCCAGACCCCCGTCGGCCCGCCCCCGCGCGATCATGCAAACTGTCTTGCTGGCGCCGATATCAGCGATCGCAACGCCGGTGACGCCGCCATTGGTGAAGGGAGGAACACCCATCGTTAAATCCCCCGGTCGGCCATGCGCGCTGAGAGCACCACGCCATGGCGCATATCAAGTCCCGTCAGCGGCCAATTGAGCACCCCGCGCCCCGCATTGAGTTGATCAAGCGCGCGCACCATCTCGTGCGAGCGCGCTTCAGGCAGCTTCACCACCGCGCCCGACCGCAAATGCAAATCCCAGCGCCGGGAGCCAATCCGCTCGGCGGCCGCCACTTCACGCGCGACACCCGTACGCTCGGCCAAAACAGCAAGAAGCTCCGGCGCGGCGAGGGGCGCGCCCTCGCCCACCACCAAGGGCAGCCGCGCATAAGCCGCCGGGTCTGCGCCCGCCACCAACTCACCTTGCGTATCGACAACGTGGAACAGGCCTGTGGCCCCATCGCGCCACAAAGCGAGCGGTTCGCGCTCCTCAATCATCACCACCACGCGGTTGGGCAGCAAGCGCAGCACCATCGCTTGGCGCACCCAGGCCGTCTGCTCGACCCGCGCCCGCGCCGCATCAAGGTCAAAATCAAGGATGAACACGTCAGGATCGACGCCGAGTCGCACACGCACCTCCTCAGCATCGGCGAGCGCCGCTCCGCGCACCTCGACGATCTGTGGGGTAAAACCGCCGGCCATCAACTGCGCGCGCCCCACCGTCACCGCCTTACCAAGGATCGGCTCAACAAAGCCGCCATACCACAAGGCCGCCGCGCTCAGCATCGCTGCGATGATCACAATCGCCCGCTGCGCCGGGCCATCACGCTCTCCGCGCCGACGCCCCAACACGCCAACAAGCGCCAAGCGCCTGCCATAGGCAGGCGCCGGCTCAGCCAGCGCCGTGCGCCCCACAACAGGCGAACGCTCCGGCGGGCGCACATCGTGCGCCTCAGGCTCGTCGCCACCACCACGCTTGTCCCGCTTACCGCGCCGCTTCGACCTCTGGTTTTGAGCCTGTGTGCCGCGCACGAGCGTCCTCCACCATCCACAACACGAGATCATCAAAACTGATCCCGACATGCGCCGCCTGCTCGGGCGCAAGGGATGTGGGTGTCATGCCTGGTTGAGTGTTAAGCTCGAGTAAGCTCAAGCGCCCCAACTGCACATCATAGCGGTAGTCCGAACGTGTCAGGCCCGCACAGCCCAAGGCCTTATGGGCGCGCACCGCAATGTCCAAACACGCCTGAGCAATCGCGGCGGGGACCTGGGCTGGGATTTCGTGATGCGAACCGCCCTCAGCATACTTGGCTTCATAGTCATAAAACGCGTTGGCGGTCTTGATTTCGGTCACGCCGAGCGGGCGATCGCCCAACACCGTGGTCGTCAGTTCCCGCCCCGCAATGAACTCCTCCACCAAGATATCCTCGCCAAGATGCCAGCTGGGGTCGGCCAGCACCTCACGCCAGCGATTGTCGCCCGGGCGCACAATGATCACACCGACGCTCGAGCCCTCCGCTGGCGGCTTCATGACAAACGGCGCCGGCAAAGGCGGACCGTCGGCCAACAGTGCGCGCCGGGTCATCACCCGGCCCTCGGGCACATCGATTCCCGCAGCGCGGAACACAGCCTTGGCCTTGTCCTTATCCATGGCGAGCGCCGAGGCGAGTACGCCAGAATGGGTGTAGGGCGCGCCATAATGGTCGAGTACGCCCTGCACGCGCCCATCCTCGCCCCACTCTCCGTGCAGCGCATTGAACACCACGTCCGGCTCAACCTGAACCAGGCGGCCGGCGACATCGCGCCCGGCGTCGATTTCGATCACGTCAAACCCGAGGCGGACCAGCGCATCCGCGCATTGCCGACCCGACGAAAACGACACCTCACGCTCGGACGACAACCCGCCCAGCAACACCGCAACCCTGCTGCCCATGGAACCACCTTACGCCTGAAGGAAAGCCGCCACGCTGCCACCCGAGCGAGGCGGGAGCAAGGCCAAGCCGGCCGTCGCAAGCCTCCTTTCGCGGATCGACCGCAAAAGCCCCGCAGCCGTACGCCATGAGCGTCCAGCGCGCTTTGCGGCCCGCACGCAATGGACTAGATGTGCCGTCCATGCTGCACATCAACGATCTGACGTTCTCCATCGAAGGCCGCCGCCTGTTCGACAAGGCGACCGCAGCCCTGCCGGACCGAGCCAAGGTAGGACTGGTGGGCCGCAATGGAACCGGCAAATCCACGCTGTTCCGGATCATCCGCGAAGAATGGAGCCCCGAGTCCGGCGCGGTCACCGTGCGCAAGGGCGTACGCGTGGGCGGCGTCGCCCAAGAGGCCCCAGCCGGACCCGACTCAATCCTGGAACGCGTGCTGGCCGCCGATGAAGAGCGCGCCGCCTTGCTCGCCGAGGCCCAAACCGCCGCCGATCCGCATCGCATCGCCGACATCCAAACACGCCTTGCCGACATCGAAGCGCACTCCGCCGAGGCGCGCGCCGCCAGCATTCTGGCGGGCCTGGGCTTTACCCACGCCGACCAGGCCCGCGCGTGCAGCGAGTTTTCGGGCGGCTGGCGGATGCGTGTGGCTCTGGCTGCTGTGTTGTTCGCCCGCCCCGATCTTCTGCTGCTCGATGAACCGACAAACTATCTCGACCTTGAAGGGGCTGTATGGCTCGAAACCCATTTGCGCAGTTATCCAGGCGGCTTGGTGATCATCAGCCACGACCGCGACCTGTTGAACACCAGCGTGGATCGCATTTGGCACCTGCGCGAGGGTAAGCTGTTCAGCTACCAAGGCGGCTACGACCAGTTTCAGCGCCAGCTCGCCGAACAACAACGCCTGCAAATGAAGCTCAAAGAACGCCAGGAATCCGAAGCCAAACGCCTGCAGGCCTTTGTCGATCGCTTCAAGGCCAAGGCCTCCAAAGCCCGCCAAGCCCAAAGCCGGGTGAAGATGCTCGAGAAAATGCAGCCCGTCGCCACCATGGTGGAAAGCCCGGTGGCGCCGTTTCACTTCCCCACGCCCGAACGCCGCCTCGCCCCGCCCTTGATCCGGGTCGAGACCGCCAACGCCGGATATGACCCCGACAAGCCCGTGCTCACCGATGTGAATCTGCGCGTGGACACCGACGACCGCATTGGGCTGCTCGGCCGCAACGGCGCGGGCAAGTCGACGCTGGCCAAACTGCTCGAGGGGCGTCTCGCGCCGCTGTCAGGCCATGTGCGCAAGCACAAAAAGATCCAGGTCGCCTTCTTCGCCCAGCACCAGATCGAAGATCTCAATCCGGCCCACAGCGCCTATGATCACGTGTTGGAGCGCATGCCCGACGCCACCGAAGCCGAGCGACGGTCAAGGCTGGCGCAATTTGGCCTGGGCGTCGACAAGGCCGATACCCCAGCCAAGGATCTGTCGGGCGGTGAAAAAGCGCGCTTGCTCATGAGCCTGATCACCTTTGGCGGCGCCCATGTGCTCATTCTCGACGAGCCGACCAACCATCTGGATATGGACAGCCGCTACGCCCTCGCCGACGCCATCAACGCCTTTGAAGGCGCGGTGATTTTGATCAGCCACGACCGGGCGTTGATCGAGCAGTGCGTTGATCGCTTGTGGCTCGCCGCCGACGGCGCCGTCACGCCCTACAACGACGATTTGGAGGCCTATCGCGCGCTGGTGACGCGCCGAAACAAGGGCGGGGACGCCAACGGATCGGCCAAGGCCAAACCGGCCGACAGCAAAACCGAAAGCCGCAAGATCGCCGCCGCCAACCGCGCCGCGCTGGCGCCGCTGAAAAAGGACGTCGCCCGCTGGGAAAAGGAAGTCGACCGATTGCAAGGCGTGCTCGCGGTCATCGACAAGGGCCTGGCCGCCCCTGGGCTTTATGAGCAAGACCCCAAAACGGCCGAGGATCTGTTCAAAAAGCGCTCCAAGGCCGCCGAGCTTCTCGAAGCGGCTGAACTCAACTGGTTGGACGCGACCGAAGCGCTGGAAACCGCGCAAGCTCGTTAGTTTTTGGGTGTCGCGAACGAGACGCGCGTGCGCGGCCGGATCACCCCCAGCCCAAGGCTTTCACCGCAGCATCGGCGCCGGCGATCAGCCCAGCGGCGACAAACCCGCCCAGCATGGTGAGGCCGAGGCGGGTGACATTGCGTTCGGCAGCGGACAGGCCCACGTTCAACGCAAGGGCCGCGAACACGACGATCACACCGGCGAGGGTCGCCGCCCCAGCGGCCGGCCCAACGCCGGGGACAAAGCTCAACCCCGCGGCGACCGCACAACCCACGCCGCCGGTTCCGCCGCCCGCGAGCAAGCCGGTCAGAATGTTCTCACGCGCAGCGTATTCCCGGCCATCGGCAAACTTCACCGCCGCACCGGCGAGCGCGAACGCAAAAGTGCCCACCCCGAGTGTGACGCCGGCAATGGCCCCCTGGGTCACCGCGCGGGCCCACCAGACCTGGGCGTTCACGCCATCCAGCGGGATCAGCCCAACCCCAAGGCTGGCGAGCAACATCAAGGGCGCCGTCACCACGCCAATAAGGGTCGCCCTGCGGCGCAGCCCGTCCCGCCAAGACGTCCGCACGAGCGCCATGACGAAAATCATCATGAGCGCGAACAGCGGCCGCCAATGATCGTGCAGCGTCAGGCGCCAACCGAACCGATCATTCAGCCAAGCCAGCAACGGGTCGAACCAGGGATCCACCAGGCCCGACAGCACCGCCATGATGGTGTTGAACCCGTCCGGGATCCATTGCAGCGCATCGATCAACCGGTAGTCGACCACGACCGCCTGGGCGAGCGCCAAAACCGACGGCGCGCCCACGCCAATCGTGAACAGCCAAGCAAACCAGCCCAGATCCTTGACCGCGCCCCGGAGCGTCAGGCGGTCTTTGTCAGGTGATGTGTCGTCCGCCATGCGCCCCCCAGCGCGCGCCCGTCGCCACCATGAGCCGCCGCGCTTAGCCGCAGCGAATGTTGACGATGATGCTCTCGGCGTCGAGTTCCAGGTTCAACCGGTTGGCGACGAAGTCCTGCGTCACCATCGCGCCTTCGGGGATCACGCGGTAGGGATTGGGAAGCAACCGCCGATCAAGCCCGGCGACGTCTTGGCCCAGCAGCCCCTGCCACCGGCTCGCATCACAGCGCGCGGCGACTGGCGTTTCGTCCTCTTCCTCAGCCGCCTGAGGGTCGGTGCGCGTGAGATCAAACTCCTGACGGGCCAGTTCGATCTGGGCGGTGCGCAAGGTGTCGTCTTGAACCGCAGCGTCAACGGGCGCCTCTTCGATTTGACGCGCAGCGCGCCCGCCATCGTCAATGTCGCTGGACAATGCAGCGCACGCGGCGGCCAACAAGCCCGCAACAACGGCGAATGGCAAAGTTCTCACGCCAATTTCTCCCAAGATCCCGACTTCCCCTCCTTCCAATAGGACACCGGGGCGCCGATTGCACGCAATGATTTCCACCGCGCGCGTGCAGATTTTGTGGCGATGTCATCGTCAGCTTCAAACATGATCACTGTGCGGCGAATGTGTAGATCCTCAACGCCGTCAGCGGCATCCAGCAGCAGCGCCATCTGGGCTGCGTTGACATTGGCGCTCGAGGTGGTGAGCACCACCGGCTGGCGTTCAGCGAAGGGGCGGTCGGCCCGGCCATGCGGCAAGAACGACGCCTCGTCATAGGTCCACAGCGCCTCATCGAGCGCTTCAATGCGCGCCGATTGGGTCGAGGCCACCATGGCGCGCCAGCCCCGCGCCAACGCCTTTTCCAGCAGTGTGGCCGCCGCCTGCGCCACACTGCGGTAATGCAAATGGTAGAACCATGTCTCCGGTTGTGATGACGCAACCTCGTCGTTCACGCCGCTCCCACCTCGCATCAGCCTCCCGACATCGCTAGGTCTCGTAATTGTCCGCAACGAACCGGTCGAGCAAGCGAACGCCAAACCCAGTCGCCCACGTGGGCTCGCGCGGATCGTCATTTTTCGACTTCCACGCCGTCGGCGCAATATCCAGGTGCGCCCACGGCACGTCATTGGTAAAGCGCTTGAGGAACTGCGCCGCCGTGATGGAGCCGCCATCGCGTCCGCCGATGTTCTTCATATCCGCAACGGGGCTTTTGAGCATGTCGTCATAGGCCTGGCCGAGCGGCATCCGCCAAAGCTTCTCGCCCGATGCAAGGCCGGCCGCCAGCAATTGGTCGGCCACGACGTCATCAGAGGCGAACAAGCCGGCGTATTCCTGCGCCAGCGAGATCAGCATGGCGCCGGTAAGTGTCGCCAGATCGATCATGAACTTAGGCTCAAAACGGTCCTGGCAATACCAAAGCACGTCAGCCAGGACCAACCGCCCCTCAGCATCGGTGTTGAGCACCTCGACCGTCTGCCCCGACAGCGTCGTGACGATGTCGCCGGGACGTTGCGCCGCACCGTCAGGCATGTTCTCAACCAGGCCAACCAAACCGATCGCGTTGACTTTGGCTTTGCGCGCCGCCAAGGCCGCCATCAGCCCCGTCACCGCCGCAGCCCCGCCCATATCACCCTTCATGTCTTCCATGCCGGGAGGGGGTTTGAGGGATATGCCGCCGGTGTCGAAGGTCACGCCTTTGCCAAGGAACGCGATGGGCGCCTCGCCTTGCGCGCCGCCATTCCAACGCATGATGGCCATTTGCGATTCGCGCACCGACCCGCGTCCAACCGCCAGAAGCGTGTTCATGCCCAGCGCCTCCATGTCCGATTCGCCGAGCACTTCGATCTCCAGTCCCGTGTCGGCCAGCGCCCGGATCCGCTCAGCAAAAGCGGGCGGGTGCAGCACATTCGGCGGCTCCGAGACCAGATCGCGGGCAATCGACACGCCCTGAGAGACCGCAGCATAGCGGGGCCACGCACTGTCAGCGTCTGCAGCTGCGTCGCTAACCACGGTCAGATGAGTGAGCGAGGGTTTGGCCTCATCAGGCAGTTTGGTGCGGTAGGCGTCAAACCGGTAGGTCGCAAGCAGGCCGCCAAACGCCCAGCGCGCCGCCGCTTCCCCATCACCAAGCGAGCCCAAACGCACCTCAACGTGCTCGGCGCCCGACGTCAGCACCGCGCGCACCACGCTCGCACCAACCCGCTCGAACACCTCAGGCCCGAGCGCATCGGCTTCGCCCACCCCGACAAGGGCGACCCGGTCGGCGCCCACGCCGGCCGGCGCAGGAAACACCATCACCTCGCCTGCGCGGCCAGTGAAGCGTGAGCTGGCGAGCGCACGCTTGATCAAGCCATCGCTGGCGCCGTCGATCGCCTCGGCGGCCTCTGACAGCTCGCCGCCCTTAAACACAGGTGTGGCGATAACGTGAACATGCTCCTCGGCCGGCGCCGGGGCGAAGGCGATATGCATCACAGATCTCCGCGTCTGGAAAAAGAAACGCCATGGCGACCGGACGTCGCCCGCGGTTATGGGTTTACCTCTAGCCTATGCCCGGAGATAAGAGAAGCCGGGCTCGATCGGACGTCCACCGACGTCGACGCGGCGGGCCGGCGCAACTCATTTGGATCGCGATCACGTGCTTCACAATTACATTCTTCGCCAGGCCATTTGGCCGTTGCTGGCCGCAATCGGCGCGTTGGGACTGCTCGCCCTCCTCACGCAGAGCATCTCGACACTCGATTTGATCATCGATCAGCGCCAAACCCTGTTCACCTATCTTGAGATCACCGCGCTCGCGCTTCCCCAGTTGCTGGCGCTCATTGTGCCGCTGGGCGTGTTTGTCGCCACGCTCTACGCGATGAACCGCATGCAGAACGACGCCGAACTGATCGTGTGTTCGGCCGCCGGCATGGGACGTTGGCAGATCGCCGCCCCGGTCGTGAAGCTCGCCATTGTGGCGCTGCTGGCCAATCTGGCGATCAACATGTGGCTGCAGCCCATGTCGTTCAGCCATATGCGCGTGAAGCTGTTTGAAGTGCGCGCCGATCTGGCCGCCAAACTGATACGCCCCGGTGAGTTCTACCAACCGGCCCCTGGCTTGGTGATCTACGTCAAAGAAAGCCAGGGCGGCACCCGGATGACGGACCTGTTCATCAAAGATCAAACGGATCCAGGCGAGGCGCGAATCTACAGCGCAAAGTACGGCGAATTCACTGAAGTCTCCAGTGATGTTGGCCCCAAGCTCGCCATCAATTTACGCGACACCACAACGCAAATCGTACGCCGCGGCGAGCCGCCGATATTTGGCCAATCGGACGAGTCAACATTTTTACTTGATGACTTCCTTGAATCGCCGGGCAGCGTCCATTTCAAACTCAGCGATCGATATGTCCACCAATTGTTGTTCCCAGACTGGAACGAGCCGTGGGATTGGCTCAATTTGGGCGCGCTTCAAGCTGAGGGACATTACCGACTGTCCTCGCCGCTCTACAATTTGGCGTTCGCGCTCATTGCGCTCGCCGCCGTCCTTGGCGGCCAGTTTTCCCGAATGGGCTACACACGAAGGATCGTCATAGCCTCCGTGACGGCTTTGCTTGTGCGTTTAACGGGTTTTGCCGTGCAAGGCGCGGCCGCCGACGATCCCTCGCTCAACATCCTGCAGTACGCCGTCCCGCTCACGACCAGCGCCGGCGCGTTGTTGCTGTTGGTCAAGCCGTCCGGTCGTCTGAAACGCGCCAAGAAAGCGGCGACTCCATGAGCTCACTGATTCTCCAGCGCTACGTCGCCAGCAAGGTGATCATCGGCATCGGCCTGACGCTGAGCGTCATCATGGTGATGATTTTCCTGGTCGATTTTGTAGAGCTCTCGCGCGATCTTGGCGATCGACCGAATGTCGCGGCGCTTCAGATCGCCGGGCTTTCCCTCATGCGCATCCCGTCATTGGCCGAAAACACGCTGCCATTTGTGTTTTTGTTCGGCGCCATGTGGGGCATGTACCAGCTCAACCGACGATCAGAGCTTGTGGTGATCCGCGCCGCCGGCATGTCGGCCTGGCGATTTGTGGCGCCTGGCGTGGTCATCGCCCTCGCCAGCGGCGTGTTCGCCGTCACCATTCTCAGCCCCGCCGCCAGCCGCTTGATGGTCGAGTTCGAACGCCAGCGCGCCATGTTGGAATCAGCCGACCAAAGGCCCCAAGCCTTGGAAACCGTCGTGGTCGAACGCGCCCTTTGGCGCAAAGAAGAACGCCAAGACGGCCAGATTTTCATCGAAGCCCGCACAGTGGATCCCGAAGCGCGCACCATCGAGAACGCCTCCTTTTACATCTACGAGCTCGACCCCGACGGGGCCCCCGAATTCGCCCGATACTACGAGGTTGAGCGCGCGCATTTGCGCGCCGGGTTCTGGCAACTGGACGGGGTGATGGAATTCCAGCCCGACCAGGAAGGCGTGCCCCACGAGACGCTGGCCCTGCCGACCGATCTCGACCCAACCGCCCTCGCCCAAACCGGCGGCGGTCCGCAAACCATGACGATTTGGCGCTTGCCTGAACAGATTCAGACCCTGCGCAACAATGGGTTCTCGTCCATAGCCTTCGAGCTGAGACTTCACCAATTGCTCGCCATGCCGCTGACCTTGGCGGCCATGACCTTGGTGGCCTCCGCAGCCTGTTTGCGCCTATCACGCCGCGGCGGCGCGTTCCAATTGGCGGGGCTGGCCGCTCTTGTCGGTTTTGCCTTGTATTTTGGCGATCAAATGCTCGGTGCGTTTGGGGCGACGCGCTTGTTGCCGCTGCCATTGGCGGCGTGGACGGCGCCCCTGTTTACGTGCTTTGCTGCGTTGTTCGTGATCTCCGCACTGGAAGATCCATAGGACAAGTTGTGGGCCTGTGTGGACGAGCGCGGCTGGCTCGGTTATCGAAGACCCGGGGAGACAAGGAGAGCGCCGATGTCAGGGGGAGCCTACGAGCATAGGGTTTCTTTAGGCGCCGCCCTTGTGGGCGTCGCCGCGGCCGCGAGCCTCACCGGCGCGGCCATCGCCCAAGACGACGTCCAATCGACCGCCGTCGAAGAAACCGTATACCTGGAAGCCGACGAGGTCGTGGAGAATGAGTCCACGGGCAGTTATATGGCGCGCGGCAATGTCGAAGCGCGCTACGCGGATCGTGTCTTGCGCGCCGATGAAATCGAGTTCCGCCCCCAAGACGCGCGCGTCATCGCCCGTGGCAATGTTGTGATTGTCGACGAAGAAGGGCTGGTGACGTTTGCCGAAGAGGCCGAACTCAGTGACGATCTCAGTCAAGGCGTCATCGCCGAGTTCGCCGCGCGCCTGCCCCAGGACGGCAAGATTGGCGCACGCGTCGCCGCGCGCAACGCCGAGGACGATTTCACTCTGGTGCGCGCATTTTACACTGCATGCGAACCGTGTGCGCAGGACGGTTTAGCCTCGCGCCCGACCTGGCGGATCCGTGCGCGACGCGTTGTGCGCGACGCCAGCGCCGAGCAAATCTACTATCGCGATGCGGTGTTTGAGGTGAAAGGCGTGCCCATCGCCTATTCGCCGTTTTTCTCCCACACAGACCCATCGGTTGGGCGCAAGTCGGGATTTTTGTTGCCCAATTTCGGTGACTCAAGCCGAACTGGCACCTTCTACCAACAGCCCTATTATTGGGCGTTTGCACCAAGCCAAGACGTCACCGTCGCGCCGCGTGTCATGAGCGACGCCAACCCCTTATTGGCAATGGAGTACCGCAAGCGCTTCTTCTCCGGCAATGTTCGCATCGAAGGCTCGGCAACCTCAGAAAGCGAATTGAACCTGCTCGACGACGACCAGCTCGCCAGCTTGCCCGACGCCGAAGTGGCGGAACTCCAAGCTGAAGGCGAAGAGTTTCGCGGCCATGTCTTCGCGGAAGGATCATTCCGCATCAACGAGAATTGGACCTGGGGCTTTGGCGCCGCACGCACGACCGGCGATTTTTACCTCGACCGATACGAGATCCAAGACATCGCCACGCGCCGCGGCCTGTACCGCGCCGCTTCCCGCCGGTTGCTCAGCCAGGTTTTCAGTGTCCGTCAGACGCCAGATTCCTACGCGTCGGTGGCCGCTTTCGACGCCCAGGATTTGCGCTCCCTCAGCGATGAGGCTGAAGCCCAGCTGCCCACGGTCGCTCCCTTTGCCGAAGCGCGCAAAACGTTCAACGCCAAGTTTCTCGGCGGTCGCATGGAGGCGCGCGGCAATCTGGCCGTGTTGAACCGCGAGTCCGGCATCGACTACCGGCGCTTGTCAGTTGAAACCCATTGGCGCCGCCGTTTCGTGACCAACCAGGGCGTCGTGATCTCCCCCTTCGCGCTGGCCCGCGGCGACGTGTATGCGTTTGGCGGAGAGGATATCGACAATGTCTCGGGGCGCGGCGCGGGCGCTGAGGTTGATGAGACCGTCTCGCGCGCGGTGGGCAATGCCGGCGTCGATGTGTCTTTCCCTGTGGGACGACGCGCCGGACCGCTCGACATCGTGCTCGAGCCGCTTGTCAACGTCACGGTCGCGCCAACCGGCGTGAATGATGAAACGATCGTCGATTTCAACGTCGACAGTACGTCGGTGGATCTCGACGAAGCCAGCTTGTTCAACGCCAACCGTTCAACCGGCTTCGACTTGTTCGAGGAGGGCTCCCACGCCTCCCTGGGCGCACGCGCAACGGTGGAATGGGGCGACTACAACTCCGCCTCGATGTTTCTGGGCCAAAGCTACCGCACCAATGATGAGGAGGCGTTCACCGCCGCCTCTGGCCTCGACGGCAAAACCTCCGACATTGTGGGCGCTGCGGGCTTCCAACTGGGTCGGCGCACCCGGGTCGATAGCAATTTTCGCGTCGATCATTCCGGTTTTGACATTCAGCGCTTGAACGTGGTCGGACGTACCGGACTGGGTCCCATCGACGTCGGTATGCGTTACTTGCAGTTTGATGAAACGCAAGCTGCGGCGTCAAATCGCCCATCAAAAGAAGCCAATGTCGACATTGGTGTGCGACTGACGCGCAATTGGCGCACCTTTTATCGTTTCAATCGAGATCTTGATCTCGACGAGACACGTCGGGAATTCATCGGTCTGGTGTATGATGACAATTGTACCCGCGTCGAGGTCATCTACAAAAACGAGAACTTTGATGAAAATGTCCTTGGCGCCGGCGATTCGTTGACCGTTCGCTTCACGCTGTCGACCTTGGGATCCTTTGAAAGCAACTAGCTGTGGCGCACGACCATTGAGCGTAGCGCAATGCAGGCCCGCCGGCAGACAACCGCAAGGTCTGGCGAAAGGGGGCTGCACGGGCTGAAAAGTTGCGTTATGGATATGTGACAAGAATACCACAAACGACGAGTGGACCGTGATGCTCAAATCCCTGCCCGTTGCGGTGCGGTTGGCCTCGATCGCCGTCGCGCTGATCAGCGTCATCGCCCTGCCCGCCCGCGCCCAGTTGATGGAAGGCGTAGCGGCCATCGTTAATGACGAGGTTATCACAACCTATGATCTGGAACAGCGTGCACGATTGCGCCTGCTTGCCGCCGAAGGCCCGCTAACGCCGGAATTCCAACAGCGCGTGTACATGGAGGCGCTGCGCACGCTGATCAACGAGCGCATTCAGCTGCAAGAAGCCCGCGAATGGGAAGTGGAAGTCGACGACGAACAGGTCGCTGCCGGCATCGCCAATCTGGCGCGCAGCAACAACATGAGCGCCGAGAGCATCGTCCTCGACCTCGCCCAACGCGGCATCAATGTCGCAACGCTGGAACAGCAATTGCGCGCCGCCATCGCATTCGACATTTTGGTCGACGGCCGTTTCCGCAGCCGGGTGCGCGTGTCCGACGACCAAATCGACCATGAAATGCAGCGCATGGCCGCCAATGCCGATAAGCCCAGCTATCACTATGCTGAGATCTTGATCCCGCCTTTGTCTCAACAGGAAACCCAACAGGCCATCCAGATCATCGGCCAACAATTGAACCGCGGCGTGCGTTTCAGCGATTTGGCCCGCCAGATCTCCGCCGCGCCCTCACGCGTCACAGGCGGCGAGGTCGGCATTGTGCGCGCCGGCCAGGTGCGCATCGCCGAGATCGAAGAAGCGCTCGCGGGCATGGAGCCGGGCACCATCCGCCCCGTGCAGACGCGCGAAGGCGTGTATGTGATCTTGCTCATCGACAAGCGCCAGGGCGTAGAGCTGGAGCGTTTGCGGTTAAGCCAGATCTTTCTACCCTACGGCGCCAACACCGGAGAGGATCGGTTTGAGCAAGCCGCCGATCAGCTCAACCGGGTGCGACGGCGCATCCGCTCATGCGATGACGTGGAGGAAGCGCGCGAACGCATTGAGGGCGCCATCTCCCCATCATTGGGGCTGGTGTCGCCCAGCGAACTGTTCACCGATGCGCGCTTGGCGGTGAGTGATCTGCGTCCCGGCGACACCAGCGAGCCGGTTAACCTGCCCACCGGCGCCGCGATTTTCACTCTGTGTGAGCGTCTCGACATGGCGCCCGAAATGATGCCGTCGCGCGAGGATGTCGAAAACGACCTTCTCAACCAACAGCTTGCGCTGTACGAGCAACGGTATCTGCGCGACTTGGTCGATGCTGCGACCATCGAAACGCGCGCACAATAGCCTGTGAGCGCGCCGCGCCCGTCACCAAACCGCGATCACGGGGAGAGGCCGGACACAGCCAACCTCCCCCTCGCGGTGACCATGGGCGATCCAGCTGGCGTCGGCCTCGAACTCACCGGCGCGGCATGGCGCGCACTGCGCGCCTCGGGGCCGTGCTTCGTGCTCATCGCCCCCAACGCGGTCGCCCAAACCCTCGATGCGCCGACGATACAGGTCGAGGATCCGCAGCAGGCGATGGCCGCATTCCCCGACGCCCTGCCCGTAATGTGGCCGCACGGCGCGGCACCTGACACTCCGCCCTCGCCAGGCGCGCCCGAACCGGCATGGGCGCCAGCGGTGACCGCCGCCATCGAAACCAGCGTGGCCCTGAGCCTGGCCGGTCGCGCAGCCGGCGTGATCACCAATCCCATCGCCAAACATGTGTTGTATGACGCCGGTTTCGCCTTACCTGGACACACCGAGTATCTTGGCGACCTCACAGCAAACGCCCCTAAGGCCGGCCCGCGCGGGCCGGTGATGATGTTGACCGGAGGCGGGTTGCGCGTGGCTCTCGTCACCATCCATGAACCGCTGGCCAAGGTGCCCGGGCTCCTTTCCCCGCAGATGTTGGAGCGCTGCGTGCGTGTGACCCGCCACGCACTCGGGAGTGACTTTGGCGTGCAAGAGCCGCGAATCGCCCTGTGCGGTCTCAATCCCCATGCCGGCGAGGCCGGCGCCCTTGGCGATGAAGAACACACGCTGATCAATCCAACAGCGCAACGCCTCCGCGAGGCTGGGATCGATGTGACCAACGCCCAAGCCGCCGATTCGCTGTTCGCCGCCGACATGCGATCGCGCTACGACGCGATTGTCGCCATGTATCACGATCAAGGACTGATCCCTGTGAAGACGCTGGATTTCCATCGTGCGGTGAACGTGACACTGGGCCTGCCGATCGTGCGCACGTCGCCCGACCACGGCACGGCGTTTGGGATTGCCGGCAAGGGGATCGCCCGTCCCGACAGTCTGATCGCCGCCATCGAGCTCGCAGGGGCGATGGCCTCGCGTCGCCTGAACGCCGCCCTAGCCCCAGCGTGAGCATCGCCGACCTGCCCAGCCTGCGCGACGTCGCCGAGACCCACGGTCTCGCCGCACGCAAGAGTCTCGGTCAGCACTATTTGTTTGATCTGAACCTGACCGCCAAGATCGCGCGGTTGGCGGGGGATCTCTCCGACACCATCGTCCTCGAGGTCGGACCAGGCCCGGGGGGGCTGACCCGCGCCCTCCTGCTTGCCGGAGCGCGTCACGTCGTGGCGATCGAGGCCGATGCGCGGTTTCTCCCCGTCCTCGCCGACATCCAAGCTGCAGCGCCCGGACGCGTGACCATCGCGCACGCCGACGCCCGCCATGTCGACGAGGCGGCGCTGGTGAGCAAAGCAGGCGGGGGCCCAGCTGCGATGGTGTCCAATCTGCCCTACAATGTCGGCACCGCGTTGCTGATCAAATGGCTCACCCAGGCTGTGTGGTGGAACAGTCTCACGCTCATGTTCCAAAAGGAGGTCGCCGAAAGGATCACCGCCGCGCCGGGAACGCCTGGCTATGGTCGCTTGTCGGTGATCAGCGCCCTGCAAGCCACACCCCGGCTTGCGCTCCAGGTTCCCGCACGCGCCTTCACCCCGCCGCCCAAGGTGGA
>CAZADA010000028.1:0-27292 GCA_964483775.1 uncultured Caulobacterales bacterium | reverse complement strand
ACCTTCCTGAAGTCGGTTGAGACTGCTGGTCCGGGTTTCAGGTTTGTCCTGCACCATCGTCGTCCCGCGTGGGGGCTATGGAGTTTGTGTGGTGCGCGCCGACAGAGGCGTGTCCATGAGCGGGCCGAGGGCGGGGCCGGTGAGGTAATAGACGCCCGCGGCCGCGCAGCGTTCGATTTCGCTTTGCGTCCTGATCCCAAACACGCCGGCGTGCATGCGTTGGGCTTGGATGATTGGGCGTTCGGCGAGGAAACGCTGCAGGGCCGAAGCTCGCTTAGGCTCGCTCTCTGGCAGGCAGAGGCTCAAGGCATGCAGGCCCACATCGGCGAAGCTGACAATCTCATGGCCCTCTGGATCAACCGCCCATTCAATGTGGCGCACCAGACCTCTCACGCCTTTGAGTGCGGCCACGACATCTTGGCGCGGTACGCGGGGTGGCGCGCCCATGACCCGCAAGGCCAACAGGTTGGCGCTGGTGCGCGCCAGTTCGTGCAACGCTTCGATGAAGAGGCGGCGCTCAGTGCGGTGGCGGAGCGTCTGAAACGATACCGAACACAGCACCATGGCCGGGGCGTCGGGCGCGCTTTCGGCTCTGGCGCTGCTGGTGGCGAACCGCACCGTTTCAATCTCTTCGTGCACCAGCAGCGAACGCCCCACCGGACCTGGGTGCAGCGACTCGCCTGGGCGCACGGGATGGCGGAACACGACATCGTTGAACAACGCCGCTTCTGCGCCCGTGGCGACGACGCTGCGAAAGCCGATCCGGTGTGCAATCGGCCGGGCGCGGCCGGCGCTGCGCTGATCGGGCGCCGGCGGGCTCTGTGTCCTGACGGCGTCCTCGGCTTGGGGCGGGGCTGCGTGGGGTGGCGGCGATGGCGCGGGTGGTTGTTCCACAGCGGTGAGCTGATGGCGCACGCCGACATAGGTGTGAACGCTGACCTGGGCGTGGCCCAGTTGGACCTGTTCACCAAACAGATGGCGCTCGAGGCGCGTGGCCAGACGGGCGACGTCCAAGTCAAACGCCTCGTGCTCGCTTGGCGCCATGAGGGCGTAGCAGAGCGGTCTCAGGCGCACGGTGGTTTTGGGCGTTCCCCAGTTCTGCTCGAGAAAGAGGCGCGTCAGCCGGTCGGCCCGTTCGTCGAGCGCCGTGGTCGGTTTGGCGACGTCGACGCCGTCGGTCTCAATCGTCACGGCAAGCAGACGCACAGCGCGCAGCTGAAGGGTGACGGTCTTGGCGACGGCGCGTGCGGTGGACATGGGCCCCTCTCAGCTCAACCGCCAAGTATAGAGCGAGGGTCTTGACGGGGCCTTTATCCCGCGCCGGCGGCTCCAGGGGGCGTTGGTTCGGCTTGGCTCAGCTTGGTGAGCACGCCGTCCTCCAACCGGGCCACAGTGTCGGTGAGCGCCAGCAGCGCCGGGCGATGGGTGGCGATGATCACGGTGCGCGGGGCGCGGTCGAGTTCGTCGGCAAGGGCGGCGATGATGTCGGCCTCGGTCTGGGTGTCCAAGCCTTCGGTCGGCTCGTCGAGGGCGAGAATGGCGGCGTCCTTTAAGAAGGCGCGGGCCAGGGCGATGCGTCGGGCTTGGCCGCCGGACAGCAATTGGCCATCCTCGCCAATCCAGGTGTCGAGACCCTCGGGTAGGGCGCGCACCACGTCATCAGCGCGGGCGCGGGCCAGGGCCGACCACAGTTGCGAGTCTTGAGCGTGCGGCTGGGCGATCCGCAAATTGGCCGCCACGGTGGCTGAAATCAGTTCTGAGCGTTGGCCGAGGTAGGCGATGCGCGCACGCATCGCGGCTTGGCGCATGGTTGTGACGTCAACACCCCCAAGGGTGAGCTCGCCTTCGCTTGGGTCGTAAAAGCGCAAAAGCAACCCGAAAAGGCTCGACTTCCCGGCGCCAGAAGGGCCGACCAGGCCGAGGCGCGCACCAGCCTGAATGTACAGTGTGAGATCCCGCACGGCCGGTGCTGGCGCGTTGGGATAGGTCAGGCTGACCTTGGTGAAGCTCACATCGTTCGCACTTGCCGCCGGCGCCGTGGAGGATTTGGCCGGCTCGGCGGCGGTTGGGCGCGTCTCTTCAAGGCGCAAGAGCCGACGCGCGGCTGCGGCGGTGCGGCCAAACAGTTCGGCGGCTTGGGCGAGCGGCGGCGCGGCTTCAAACAAGGCGAAGACCGCAAGCGCCGCCAGCGCGGCAAGCGGGGCCGGCGCTTGGAAGGCGGCGGCTATGGCGAATGTGATCAGGGCGGCCACGGCGCCTGACGCGGCAATGATCCCGGCGGCGTGGGCGCCGGCCCGCGCCGCGCGGTCTTCGTTGTCAAGCTGGTCGTTGGTGTGGGTGTTCAGTCGCTCGAGCACGCGGTCGTCGGCCTGAAACGCTTTGAGTTCGGCCAAGCCGTCGATCAGGTCTGCGGCCTCGGCGCGCGCCTCGGCGAGGCTCGCGTTGGCCTGGGCGCTGGGTCGCGCGGCGCGGCTGAGCGCGTAGATCGGCGCGGCCAGAGCGGCAAACACGAAGATGGCGCAGCACGCCAGAGCCGCCAGGGGATTGATCAGGCCGACGACGATCAGGATGGCCGCCAGGCCCGCGAGGGCGGCGATGGCGGGGGTCAACAGCCGCAAATAGAGGTTGTCCAAGGCGTCGACGTCCGAGGTCACGCTGGCCAGCACAGCGCCGCTGCGTTGTTCGCCCAGGCGGCCCGGCGCCAGGGGAATGGCCTTGGCGAACACCCAGACCCGGATGCTGGCGAGGATGCGGAACGTGGCTTCGTGGGTGACGAGGCGTTCGGCGTAGCGTGAGAGCACGCGGACCAACATAAAGGAACGGATCCCTCCGCTGGGGAAATGGAAGTTGAACGCATACGCCCCCAGACCCGCAGCGGCGATTCCCGCGAGACCCGAAGCGGTCAGGAACCAACCGGCAAGGCCCAGAAGACCGATCGCGGCCAGGGTTGTGGTGGCGGCGAGCGCCGCGCCGCCCCACAGCCACCAGCTGTAGCGGCGGCCCAAACCCAGGAAGACCCGCAGATCGGCCAACGCTTGGCGCAGCGGTGGGAGGTTCTCGTTGGGCGGAGGGGCCGGGGCGACGCTCATGCCTGCTCGCCCTTTGGCGCGACTGCACGGCCGTCGGCCAGTTGGACGCTGACGTCTGCGATGGCGGCGGCGCGAAGGCTGTGAGTGGCCATGATGATGGTGCGACCGTCGGCGTTGGCTTTGAGGGCGTCGAGCAGCGCGGCCTCGGTTTCAGCGTCCAGGCTGGCGGTGGGCTCATCGAGCAACAAGACGCGAGCCGGCGAAAGGAGCGCGCGGGCGAGGGCGACGCGCTGGGCTTGGCCGCCGGACAGGCCGTGGCCGCGCTCACCCAAGCTTGTATCGAGGCCGTTGGGCAGATCATCGGCAAAGGCGAGCACGCCGGCTTGCTCGGCCGCGGCGCGCACAGCGTTGTCATCAGCTTGGGGGTTGGCGAGGCGAATGTTGTCGGTGATCGAGGCGTGGAACAGGCGCGCGCGCTGGCTCATCCACGCGCAATCGGGGATGAAGCCGCGCCGTTCGGTCCAGTCGTGACCGTCCATGGTGATCTGGCCTGAGCTCGGCGCGAGGAAGCCCATGAGCAGCTTCAGCGCCGTGGTCTTTCCCGATCCGCTTTGCCCAACCAACGTGGTGATGGCGCCGGCGGGGGCTTTGAAGGACAGGCCGTTCAGGCCCCGACGGCCGTCGGCGTAGGTCGCCTGAACGTCTTGGAACTGTATGGTTGGCGCGGCGCGTTGCACCATCGCTGGTTTGGGCGGTGCGTCTTCTGTATGCAGCTGCGCCGCCGGCGTTGTGTGCTCGGACCAACCGGCCTCGCTCATCAGCGGGCCCAGGCGATCCGCAGCGCCTTTGGCGCTTTGTCGGTCGTGGTAGGCCGCAGAGAGCGCGCGTATGGGCGCAAAAAACTCAGGCGCGAGCAGGAGGACAAACACCCCTTCGGCCAAGGTCACTGTTTCCCCGGTCGAGAACGGTAAGATTTCCAGCAGGGAAAACCCCACATAGAGCGCGGCCGCGGCGATCCCAAACGCCGCGAACAGCTCCAAAAACAGGGATGACAAGAACGCAAGCCGCAACACCTTCATCGTACCGTGACGGAACCGGTCGGCCGCCGCGGCGAGCCCATCAAGCTCACGGCCTGCGGCGTTGAAGGACCTCAACATGGGCAAAGCGCGAAGCCGGTCGTTGAACCGACCCGCCAGCCGCGCCAGCTCTGCAAATTGGTCCTTGGCTGCGGCGGCCGCGCCCAATCCCGCCAGCGCCATGAAGACCGGGGCAAGCGGGGCGATCAGCAGGAACACCGCGCCGGCGACCCAACTGGCGGAGAACGCCGCGATCGCAATCAATAGCGGCCCGATGACCACAACGGTCATTTGGGGAATGTAGCGGGCCGCGTAGCCGTTGAGCGCCTCGGTTTCTTCGATCACGCCGGAGATCAGCGCGCCTGACTCATGGCGCTCGGTGAACGCGGGACCAGCGGCCGCCAGGGTCGACGCCGCGGCGTTACGCGCCCAGCGGCGGGCTTGCGCGCCGGCTTTGGCCCCGGCTTGGGCGCGCCAGGAGACAGCGGCTGCGCGCAGCAAAGCGCCCGCCACGCCGAGCGCCAGGCTTAGCGCCAGGTCCGATAACGGCGCGCCGAGGGCGTAGCCGGCCACGGCGCCGGCCAAGCCCGCTGCAAAGATGATGGCCGCAATCGCGTCCACGACGCCGAGCAACGCAGCGCGCCGCGACCATGGGGCGCTCGCCGCCTTTGCTTCTCGTAACAGGGCCTTGGCTGGATCGGCGGGGGGCGTTGTTGCTGTGTCGACTGACTCGGTCATACCCGTGCTAAGCGCAGGGGGGTGGTCCAACGCAACAGTGACGAGTGCGACCGTGCGTCGCGCGACCGAAGGACAGGTTATATCCATACAGTGAACAGGTCATTGTCTCCTCACTGCCTCGCCCTTCCGCGGATGGGGCTTTGTCGTGGAGGAGGACATGATCGACCCATTGGTTGTCGACCTGTCGCGGTGGCAATTCGCCTTAACCGCGATGTATCACTTTTTGTTCGTGCCCCTGACGCTCGGCCTGTCGTTCATGTTGGTGATTATGGAATGCACCTATGTGATGACGGGGCGTCAGATTTGGCGTGACATCACAAAATTTTGGGGCGTCTTGTTCGGCGTGAATTTCGCGTTGGGCGTTGCGACCGGGATCACCATGGAGTTCCAGTTCGGCATGAACTGGTCACAATACTCCATCGTTGTTGGTGACGTATTTGGTGCGCCGCTAGCTATCGAAGGCTTGATGGCGTTCTTTCTTGAGGCGACCTTTGTCGGCTTGATGGTCTTTGGTTGGGACAAGATGGGTAAGTTCGCCCACCTTGGCGTGACCTTCATGACCGCGCTTGGCGCTAATCTGTCGGCGCTGTGGATCTTGGTCGCCAATGGCTGGATGCAAAACCCGGTGGGCGCCGAGTTCAATCCCGACACCATGCGCATGGAGTTGGTCGATTTCGGCGCGGTGATCTTTAACCCGGTGGCGCAGGCGAAGTTCGTCCATACGGTGTCGGCAGGGTATGTCACGGGCGCCTTGTTCGTGTTGTCCGTGTCGGCCTTTTATCTCCTCTCCAAGCGGCATCAGGGTTTCGCCAAGCGGTCCATCACGGTGGCGTCGGCGTTTGGCCTTGCCAGCGCGTTGTCCGTCGTGGTGCTCGGTGATGAGAGCGGCTATGCGCTCACCGACAACCAAAAGATGAAGCTCGCTGCGATTGAGGCGGAATGCGAAACCCATGTGGGAAGCCCCGCGGGCCTGACCGTTGTCGGCATTCCGCGCATCAACCGGGAGACTGGGCAATGTGAAACCGCATCGTCCATCAAGATACCTTGGGTGATGGGCTTGATTGCGACCCGCTCGCTCGACGGCACTGTGTCGGGCATTCAAGAGCTGGTGGCCGTGGCCGAAACGCGGATCGAAAACGGCCTGATCGCTGAAGCGGCGTTCCGCGCGATGCGCACCAATCCTGGCGACGAGGCTGCGGCCGATCGCGCCTACCAGGCGACCGTCAATGGGATGGACCCACTCGCAAGCGGCGACGAGGCGTTTGCGGCGATGCTCGCCAGCGCCCAGCAATTGGGTGCGGCCGAGGCCTTCGCGATGCGTGGCGCCGATCGCGGTTACGCCAGCTTGTTGCGCCAGCAACTTGGCGGTGACACGGACATCATGACGGCGACGTCGGAGGACATTGCGCGGGCGGCGTGGATCACCGTGCCCAATGTGCCGGTGCTGTTCTGGACGTTCCGGGTGATGGCGGGCCTTGGCTTCTACTTCATCGCCTTGTTCTTTGTGGCCTTTATGCTGAGTTCGGTTCGCAACTATGAGAACAAGTGGTTCTTGCGCATCGCTTTGTTCTCTCTGCCGCTGCCATGGATCGCCGCCCAATTGGGATGGCTGGTGGCCGAACTGGGGCGTCAGCCATGGGTCGTTGAGGGGCAGTTGCCGACGTATCTGGCCGCGTCAAGTCTGCAGGTTCACCAGATTGTTCTCACGATGGTCGGGTTCACCGTGCTCTACGGGGCGCTGGCGGTCGTGGAGATCATGCTCATGGTCTACCTGATCCGGAAGGGGCCCTATGGCGATTTTCAGTCGCCAGCGCGTGGGGGGCATTCGCCCAAGCCTGCGTCTGCTCCGGCCTCGTTGGGCGCTCAGCCCGCCACTCCATCAGACTTTGACGAATAGGAGGGGGCGTTATGGATATCCCTGTCACTTACGAAACCTTGCGGGTGGTTTGGTGGGGGCTGATGGGCATTTTGCTCATAGGCTTCGCCATCACCGATGGTTTTGACCTTGGCGTGGCGGCCCTGTTGCCGTTCATCGCCAAGACTGATGACGAGCGGCGCATGGTGATCAACACCGTTGGGCCGACCTGGGAGGGCAACCAGGTTTGGTTGATCCTCGGCGGCGGGGCGATTTTCGCCGCCTGGCCGTTGGTCTACGCGGTGAGCTTCTCGGGCTTTTATCTCGCCATGTTTGTGGTGCTCGCGGCGCTGATCCTGCGACCGGTCGGTTTCAAGTACCGGTCCAAGCGGGACAGCAAGCAATGGCGTGAGGCTTGGGATTGGGCGCTGTTCATCGGCGGCGCGGTGCCGGCGTTGATCTTTGGCGTCGCGGTCGGCAACGTCTTGCAGGGCGTGCCTTTCACGCTGAGCCCGGATGAGCTGCGGGTCACCTATACGGGCTGGTTCATCGCCCTGTTGAACCCGTTCGCCTTGCTGTGTGGTCTGGCTTCGGTGGCCATGTTGGTGCTGCACGGCGCGGCGTGGTTGTCCATGAAGGCGGAAAAAGGCCCGGTGCGTGACCGTGCGCTCGCTGTTGCGCCCATTGCTGGCATCGCCGCCATCGTCTTGTTCGCGCTGGGCGGTGTGTGGATCATGGTCTCGAACATGGGCTACAGCTTTGTCGATGCATCGGCCGTTGATCCGGCAGGTCCGTCGAACCCGCTCCTCAATGAGGTGGCCAAGGGTGAAGGCGGCTGGCTTGCCAACTACAGCACCTATCCCTGGATGATCGCGGCCCCGGTGCTTGGGCTTCTGGGCGCGGGCGTTGCGGTGTTTGGCGTGCGTCTTCGCAATGAGGCCATGACCTTCCTGGGATCTTCGGCCAGTGCGGCGGGGATCATCGCGTCGGTTGGCGCGTCCATGTTCCCGTTTATCTTGCCAAGCTCCAGCGATCCGACGTCGAGCTTGAGCGTCTGGGACGCCTCGTCCAGCCATCTGACGCTGTTCTTGATGCTGATCGTGACGATCGTGTTCTTGCCGATCGTGCTCGCTTATACGGCTTGGGCGTTCAAGATTTTGTGGGGTCGCGTCACCACGCAAGAAATCGCTGAAAGCTCATCATCGTTCTACTGATCGAGGAGTGGATGTATGTGGTACTTTACTTGGATTCTCGGCTTGGCGGCTGCGGTGCTGTTCGGCATCATCAACGCCATGTGGCACGAGTTCGAACTTGATAAAGAGGGCGACAAGGGACTGAGTGAGATTGAAGGCTAACCGGGCTTGATGGACCCTTTCGCATTCACGAGCCGTAGGCGATACAACGCCTATGGCTCGTGTCTTTGTGATCCGCAACGCGCGCGCTGGGCTCGGCTTCGCTCTTGGCGCGGAAACAACCGAACGTCTGCTTCGCCAACGCGGCGTGAGCGTGGACGGCGTGGTCACACAATCCCTGGGCGAACTCGACACCGTGGTGGCCCAGGCCGGGCTCAATGGCGGGGGCGGCGACTATGACGCCGTGATCGCTGCTGGCGGCGATGGGACCGTGCGGGCGCTCGCCGAGCGCTTGACGACTGACGCGCCGCCGCTCGCTGCGCTGGCCCAGGGCGGCGCCAATTACTTCGCCCGAGAGCTGGGTTCGCCTCGTGATCCGGCGCGTTTTGTGGACATGGTGTTGAGCGGGGCCACCGCCGAGGTCACCTTGGGTCGTGCGCACGATGCGGCCTTTGTGCTGATGGCCGGGGTCGGTGTGGATGGGCAAGCCGCCGCGGGAACGCCCCATCCTGTCAAGCGCGTGAGTGCGCGCGCCGCCTACAGTTTGGCTGTTGCAGGCGCGGCGGCGCGCCACATCGCAAAGGCCGAACCTCTTCAGCTGGACATTGACGGCGTGGCGACCGAGGCTGGTTGGATCATGGTCACCAATGCGCGCTTCCGCCCCTCCCGTTTGCGTTTGCCGGCGGGCGCGGCGCCCCACTTTCACGCGATCCTCGTGCGGGCGCGCGGTCCGCTTGATGTCGCAGAGGTGTTGTTGCGTCTTGTGACGGGGCGGCTAGGCGCCGCGCCGGCCGTCGAAGTCCGCCGCTGTGAATCGGTGACGGTGCTCGGACCGGAACGCTTGCCGGTGCACGGCGATGGCGAAGTGATTGAGGCCACGCCGGTCACCCTGCGAGCCGACCGAGCTTTGCGTGTCGCTGCGTCGATCTAGCGGTGTTGCTTGCGTGCCGCGACGTGGATGGGCCAGGCTCGCGTCACACAGATGTTAAGCGGGGCCGACATGGCAAATCGAGATTGGGGCGCATCGCGACGCCAGGTGTTGACGGGCGGGGCATTGACATTGACCGGATTGGCCGCGGCGTGCGGCCCCGGCGGTGAGAACGGTCCCAGCGCGGGTCCTGGCCAAGGCGCTGGGCTTGATGACGCCGCCTTGACGCGGCTGGCGGGCGCTGAACACGTTTCGGGGGTGACCTACACCGAGGCCGAGCGGGCGCAGATCCTTGCCGGGCTTGACGGGCAGTTGGAGACTTTGCGCGCGCTCCGGACGTTGGAGAAACCCAACACGCTGGCGCCGGCCATGACGTTCGATCCGCGCTTGCCCGGGGTGTCCTATGATCAGCCAGGCGCGCCGGCCGGTGATCTGGGTCTCGATGGCCCCCCGGCGTTGGGTGATGATGACAGCATCGCGTTTGCGCCTGCGCACCATCTTCGGGTCTGGCTGCAGACCGGCCAGCTGAGCTCACGTGATCTGACCGAACTGTATCTGAAGCGCATTGAGCGGTTCAATCCTGACTTGGAAGCGTGGGTGAGCGTCGATCGTGAGGGGGCGCTGGCCGCGGCTGACCAGGCCGATCGGGAACGCGCGGCGGGGCGCGTGCGCGGTCCGCTGCACGGCGTGCCTTATGGTTTGAAGGACCTGTTTGACGCTGAGGGATTGGTGACGACGTGGGGGGCCACGCCCTACAAGGATGCGCCGCGGGCTGAGTCCGATAGCGCGGTGGTGGCGCGGTTGCGTGAGGCGGGCGCTGTGTTGCTCGGCAAAACCAGCTGCGGCGCCCTTGCCTATGGCGACATTTGGTTTGGCGGGGTGACCAAGAACCCCTGGGATCCGCGTGAGGGCTCTTCGGGTTCGAGTGCGGGCTCGGCCAGCGCGGTGGCCGCTGGGTTGTGCGCGTTCGCCATTGGCACCGAGACCCTGGGTTCGATCGTGTCGCCGTCCAACCGGTGTGGGACCACTGGGCTGCGCCCCACTTTTGGGCGGGTGAGCCGGGCGGGCGGAATGGCGCTGTGCTGGTCGCTTGATAAAGTTGGGCCGATTGCGCGTTCGGTGGCGGACTGCGGTTTGGTGCTTGGCGCCATCAGCGGCGGGGATGTTGGCGATCCTTCCAGCTTGGGACCGGCGGCGACCTTTCCCACGAATGCGCGCGTTGATCCGGCCCGTCTGACCGTTGGTTTTGACCCGGCTTGGTTTGAGTCCGCGCTGGAGGGCGATCGGCTTGCGCTTGAGGCGGTGCGCGCCCTGGGGGCGAGCGTGAGGGAGGTGGCGGTTCCCACGCAGCCGACCAGCCAGCTGGTCCAGGGACTGGTTGTCGAAGCGGCCGCCGCCTTTGAGGATCTCACCTTAAGCAACCGCGACGATGAGCTGGTCTGGCAGGAGGACAATGCCTGGCCCAACACGTTCCGCCAGGCACGTTTCATTTCCGCTATCGACTATGTGCAAATCGACCGGATACGCCGGGAGGTCATGACGGCTATGCATGGGGTGTTCGTCGACAATGGCGTGGATGCTCTGATCGGTCCGAACTTTGCTGGCGGCATGCTGACCATCACCAACTTTACGGGCCATCCGCAATTGGCTTTGCGCGCCGGCTTCCAAGAGACGCGGGCGCGCAGTTTGGCTGGTCAAGATAACCCCGATGCCGAGCCTGCCCGCACGCCCTACACAACGTCCCTGTGGGCGCCTTTGTTGCGTGAAGATGTCCTGGTGAGCTTGGGAACAGCGATTGAGGCTCGGCTTGGCGTGCGCGATGAGCGCCCACGTTTGGGCTAGGCGGCGCGTTGGCGCCCGGCTATTGCGCGTCCTCCACCGGGGTCCAGACCGAGCCGTTGAGCAATTGCGCGCGGCCGGCGCACGGGTCCTGCACAACGGTGAAGGCGACGCCCTCGGCGGTTGCCTCATAGGTCAGTTCGGCCATGGCCTCAAAGCCACAGGTTTGCGGGCCGGCGTAATCCAGCAAAGTTGCGACGCCGTCTTTGGCGGTGAACGCGCCCATTGCGGCGACTGAGCCATCGACCTTATTGACGACGGCGTAGTGGCCTTCGCCCGTCAAGGTGACGACGAAGGGGCCGACCGAGTACGCGCCCGTCAGCTCGGGTTGGTCGTGATCATCACCTGGATGGGCGTGGGCGGCGAGGCCAAGGCCGGTCAGCGTCGCGGCGATCACAAGACGTTTCATCGTGGGGTTTCCTCCGGCGGCGCGTCAGGGCGCGATGTGTCGCCAACGCAGTGTGCGGTTTATGATTGATCACTGATGCAGGCGTCGACATGGCCGAAGAACGCGTTGTACGTGTTCAGGAGGTCGGCCGTGATACGCTTGTCTTGATCTTTGCTCTTCATGAATTCGACGAACTGATCTTGTTCAGCCGATCCTGTTTCATCTGCTTTGAAGTCTTCTTGAAGGTACTTCCATGCGCAACCACACGCTGAACGCAGGGCCCGCTCGTCTGCTTGGTCTTCAAATTGATTGGCGAATTCCAGATAACAACCATCGATGAGTTCCGCGTCAGCGCCCCAGCGATGAAAGTAGGCAAAATAAAGCACGGCGCCGGCAATGATGATCACGGCGGCGGCGATGCCTGCGACGGCCAGGATGGGGTTGCGTTTTGATGCTGAGGCAGATCCGGACATGGCGTGACCCTTGGGTGTTGTGGCGACGTTGACCCTTACGATGACGCCCAACGATTGGTTTGAGGCGGTAGCACCCAGCGCCCATCTTGCCAAGCGCGCCCGTGGGATGTGGCGCACCTCGCGCGTCAGTCGCCCCAGGGCGAGAAATGCATGAAATCCTTCTGGCGGCCGATCAACTCGCCGCCCCATCGCCAGCCCATGGCGCGCATTTCTTCGTAGAGCGGCGTTCCCGGCGCAATGGCTTCGCGCGCATCGGGCCGCCAGGGTCCGCCGCGGCGCAGTCGACACGTGCTGGAGAACTCAACGCACTGATCGTAAAGGCCATTGTGTGCCGCGTTCACGTCAATGGCGAGCCCATAGGCGTGATTGCTGTACTGGGTGCGCCGGCCCTGATCGTCCAAGGGTCCGCGAGTGCGACCGACGCGGTAGCCCACAATGCTGATCAGGGGAAACCCAGCGGCTTGGGTTGCGCTCACGGCGCGCTCCACGTCAGCTGCGACGGCTGTGCACACCGCGAAACTTGGCGCGCCGGAGAGCGTGATCGTGGTTTGGTCCTCGCGGCACACCGTGCAGGGCCATTCCGGATGACGTTCCTCGCCGGACACCTCGGCGTAGGGCTTGCGGACTTCGCGGACATCTTCGGCCTCGCCGCGCACTGAGTTCCATGTCCAGTCGGTGTAGGTGCACCATCGGTCTTGCGCCTTGCTCGCAGGCGCGCTGAGGGCCATGACAACACAGGCTAACAGGGCGAGGCGGGTTGTCATGGCGCCGCGGTCATGGGGATGAATCGGCGTTGCCCGTTTGCAGGCGGGCGAGATTGGTTGCTAAGCTTATGGTTCTGCACGTCGAACCCTTGGATCTGAAGTTATGGCTGCTGGAATCAAAACGCTTGAGCACTGGCACCGTGTCGTGAAAACGCGCGAGATGAGCGAGCTGGCGGAGATCATCCACCCTGATGCGATCTTTCGTTCGCCTGCGGTCTACAAGCCCTATGCTGGCCGCGACACGATGATTTTCATCCTGAGCCAAGTGATCCAGGTGTTTGAAGACTTTACCTATCATCGTGAATTCGTCACCGCCGATGGTTCGTCCGCGGTGCTCGAGTTTTCAGCGCGGATTGGCGAGCGTGAGATCGATGGCGCAGATTTCATTCGCTTCGACAGTGACGGTCTGATTACGGAATTCAAGGTGATGGTCCGGCCGCTTTCGAGCCTGACGACGTTGGCCGACGCCATGAACGCGCAAGTGGGCGCCGCCCTGAGCGGGTAGCTAGTCAGCCGGGCGGGACAGTTTTTCAGCGACGGCTTGGACCACCAACTCGACGTGGCCGCGAAGCGCGTCCGGCGCAATCCAGTCGGAACGTCGGTTCAACGTCAAGGTGACAATTCCGTGCACTGACGCCCAAAGCGCCTGGGAGGCCCGTCGACGCGCCTCGGGTTCCTTGGCGCCCGGCAAACGGGCAATGACGCTCTCGACCACCGCGATCAACGCAAACTGCTTCTCCAAGTACCAGTTTGGCGCGTCCTTCTCTTTGAGGCGGTTGTAGGCCAGCACCCCTGACCACCGCTTGTAGTGCTTGGTGACGAACTCCGCATAGCCGTCGGCGAGGATCATCATTTCGTCGAGCGCTGGCAGTTCACCGTCCGCAGCCTTGCGGGCGTCGGCCAGCCGGCCTTCGCACGCCTCTCGCAGGCGATCATAGGTATAGGCGTTGGCCGCACGGATGAGACCGTCAAGATCCCCCCACGCATAGTAGATGGAGCCCACGGCGACGCCGACACGCTCAGCCAGCGTGCGGGCCTTCACCGCTTCCAAACCGCCTTCATCAAGCAGGGCGATGGCTTCCATCAAGATTTGTTCGCGCGCAGCGTCGCGGCGAGCCGTGGCAGGTTGTTCCGCCGGTCCGGGCATGGTGGATCCTTTCGCAGGCGCAGCATGCAGTTCCAGCCACTGTACCATGGTTGTCAAGCCGATATGCAAGAAGAACCGACGTGTTCCGCATTACGATTCATTTGGAGTTGCATCTTTGCATTACCTTGCCCGCCGTCGTTCTCTGACCTATCCTAAAGAACGGGAAGTGAACACATGCCGGGACATACAATGATAACGACAAACACAGGCGAAGCGGGACACACGACGACGGCAGGGCGGACGGTCACCAGACCGGGGGCGGTGTTTACGGCCGTGCTGCTTGGTTTGGCGTGTTGGGTTGGCGCCATCATGGCCAATCCGGCTGCGGCGCAGGGCGAGGAGCGACTGGCTGCAGCAAGGCCTGAGGCGACCGAACCGTTTGAACCCGGTGTTTACGCCGCGCGGCGCGAAGCCTTCATGGCGCAACTCGGCGATGGCTTGGCGATCATTCAGTCGGCGCCGGATGATGACGCTGATCCCGACACCAACTTTGGCTATCTGACCGGCCTTTGGGAGGAAACTGGGGCGACCTTGGTGCTCGCCCCGGCGGAAACGGGTGGATTGCGCGAAACGCTGTTTTTGCGCGAACGCACGCCGGAGTCTGAAGTTTGGTATGGCGAACGCTTGCCGCTTGGCGCAGAGCTTTATGCGCGTGTTGGCGTGGGCTTGATCATGCGCGAGGATCGCATGGATTCCATTCTCGCCCAGCTGATCCGCAAGCACCCCACTTTGCACTATCTGGGGCCGATTGTGGGACCCAACGAACCCGTGCCTGCGACGCTGGAGTTGCTGCATCGCATGGCTGAGCGCTGTCCTGGCGCTGAGATTGTCGTGGCCCCGCCGCTGATCGATGACATGCGGGTTGTTAAGGACGAGGCGGAAATCGAGGTCATGCGCGCGGCGATCGCGGCGACCCAAGAGGGCCTCAAGGCCGGGATGGCGGCCGTGCGCCCCGGCATGCGCGAGCGCGAGCTGCAGTCGGTGATCGAACATCAGTTCATCGTCGAAGGCGCACAAAGGACAGCGTTTGACAGCATTGTGGGTTCAGGGCCCAACGCCACAATCCTGCATTACAACCGCAGCACGCGCGTCATGCAGGAGGGTGAACTCGTTTTGGTCGATATGGGGGCTGAGGTCGGGCGCTATGCCGCTGATATCACGCGCACCTTCCCGGTCTCGGGCGTGTTCTCCGATCGCCAGCGGGAGATCTACGATGTTGTCCATGAGGCCCATGAGGCCGCCCGTGCGCGGTTGCGGGCTGGGGTGACCGTGGCTGAGTTGACTTTCGCTGTTCAAGCGGTGTTCGCCGAGCGTGGCGTTGCAGGGCACATGCCGCATGGTCTTTCCCATTTTGTGGGGCTGTACGTGCACGATGTGGGCGACATCTCAGCGCCGCTCCCGGCCGGCGCGGTGATCACGATTGAACCGGGCCTGTATTTCCCAGACGAAGGGTTGGGGGTGCGGCTTGAGGATCAGTATCTCGTGACCGACGAGGGATCGGTGCATCTGAGCGATGGCCTGCCACGCACATCGGCCGAGATTGAAGCCTTTATGGCGCAAGGCGACGACTGATCGCTGCTTTGCGCTTTGGTCAGGGCGCAGGTGCAATGCTCATCTTGCCCGGCCGGCGTGGTTACGGTCTTTGCCGCTTAGCAACCAAATTTTGCTTTCACGTGTGTGGTGGAGCTGGCGGACGAGCCCCGTGACTGTGGCCGGACCAGACGGTGGAGAGGCGCAGCATGATCAACCCATTCGCCCAATGGTCGCGCAACCTGGCCTTTGTGCGCGGTATGATGCGCGTGTTGCCAACGCTCAAGGCCATCAAACCGGAGACCGGTTACGGCAATCTGACGCCCGACGAGTTTGAGGCCATTGTCGATCGGTACCCGGGAAACATCGCGTTTTTCTTTGGCGAACGCGCGGTGACCTATCGCGAGTTTGAGAGCTTGGCGAACCGGATCGGACATTGGGGGCTCGATCAAGGGCTGAAGCCGGGTGACGGCGTTGCGCTGTTTATGGGCAATCGTCCGGAGTTCGTGGCCTTCTGGTATGGACTGTCCAAGATCGGCGTCGTCAGCGCGCTGTTGAACCATCACCTGGTGGGGTCCAGCCTGGCGCATTGTCTGAATGTGAGCCGGTCTCGCCACGTGATCGTTGATGCTGAGCTCATGGGCGCCTTTCGCGAGGCGAAGTCCGAGCTGGCCGAGCCCATGGCCCTGTGGCGCTTTGGACGCGGCGATGAGGATGGCGATGATCTGAGCGCCACGCTTGAAGACATGTCCAACGCCCGGATCGATCCCGCGATCCGCGCGGACATTTCGGCGGGCGAGCCGGCGCTGCGCATGTTCACGAGCGGCACCACGGGCATGCCCAAGGCCGCCGACATCACCCATGTGCGCGCGCGCACCTACATGAACGCGTTCGCATCCGCGACCATGGCTGGACCGACCGACCGGATGCTGTTGGCGTTGCCGCTGTATCACAGCACGGGGGGGCTGTGCGGTTTGGGATGCGCCCTTGCGCGGGGTGGGGCGGTGATCCTCGACCGGAAGTTCTCAGCCAGCCGGTTCTGGGATCTGGCGAGCGATCATGGCGCTACGATGATGACCTATGTTGGGGAGCTGTGTCGGTTTCTCACCAACTCCCCTCCGCATCCGCACGAGCGCGGACATAATCTGCGGGTCGCCCTGGGCAATGGCCTGCGCCCGGACGTGTGGCGCACCTTTGTCGAGCGGTTCGACGTGCCTTGGGTGATGGAGTTCTACGGCGCGACCGAAGGCAATGTGTCGTTGATCAATGTCGACAACAAGGTGGGCGCTGTGGGGCGGATGCCGCCTTTGTTGGCGCGCTATTTCAATGCGCGCATTGTAAGGTACGACTTTGAGGCCGGCGCGCCGATGCGCGGTCCAGACGGGCGGTTTCAGCAAACTGACTATGGCGAAGTCGGCGAGATGATTGGCGAAATCCGCACCGATGACCCGCGCTTTCGCTTTGAGGGCTATGCCGGCGCTCAAAAAGAAACCGACAAGAAAATCCTCACCGATGTGTTCAAACCCGGCGATCGCTGGTTTCGAACGGGCGATTTGGTGCGCATGGATCGTCACGGCTATGTCTATTTCGTCGACCGGGCAGGCGACACGTTTCGATGGAAGTCCGAGAACGTTGCGACGAGCGAAGTGGCCGAGGCGCTTTCGGTTTATCCAGGCGTGTTGCAGGCCAATGTCTATGGCGTGCAGGTTCCTGGCTATGACGGGCGGGCCGGCATGGCCGCCATCCAGGCGGGCGAGGCGCTCGATTTCAAGGCGTTGGCCGAGCACTTACGGCACGAGTTGCCATCCTATGCGCGACCGGTGTTTTTGCGCCTGGTGCAAGGGAACGCCGAGGATCATTCGACCGGCACGTTCAAATTGAAAAAGTCGGATCTCGTTGATGAGGGGTTCAACGTGGCGCGGACGCACGACCCGATCTTTGTCGCGGACGGATCGGCCGGGTATCGCCAGCTTGACGCGGCGGGCTACCGCTCGATTTGCGCTGGTGAGGTTCGGCTTTAACAGGAATTCATTTGCGCTCGCGATGGCTCAGCCTAGGCTCATCGGGTGGAGGCGCGCAGGTGAACACATTCGATGAGCGCGGAGCCAAGCGTTTGGCTCGCACCTTGGGACTGAGTTCTGTCAGTGGGCGATGGCCGGGCGCGCCGATTTGGCGGCGTGTGCAGCGGCGGGCCCAACGCGCGAGCCGGACGTGGCGGGACAGCGACATCGCCCGTGATGCGGCGGCGTGGGCGCGATTCCCTGTCGTGTCGTCGTTGCGCGCGATGATGGGCGAGCTCACACCTGGTGTCGATCTGGAGCGCGCGCCCATGGCGGATGTGCGCGATGTGGCTGTGCCGCTTGAGGGGCGGACGTTGCGCGCCAGGTTGTACACCCCGCTGGCGGCCGGGCCGCCTCCGGGCCCGTTATGTCTGTACTTTCATGGCGGGGGCTTTGTGGTTGGCGGTTTGGACAGCCATGATGGGGTATGCCGCACCTTGGCTCATGCGGCGCGCACGCGCGTGTTGTCCCTTGCTTATCGTTTGGCCCCAGAACACCGGTTTCCTGCGGCCGTGAACGACGCGCTCGATGGATTTGCTTGGGCGTTTGGGCCTGGGGCGGACATAATGGGGAGTGATTCCAACCGGATCGCCGTGGCCGGTGATTCGGCCGGCGGCGCGCTTGCAGCGGTGGTCACGCAACACTACCGCTCGGCTCCGTTTGCGCCGCAGTTTCAGCTGCTGCTCTATCCGCTCCTCCAGCTGGCCGACGACAAACCCGCCCGCTTGCGTGTGCTGGATGGGCATTGGGTTGGTCCCCAGATTTTGCGGAGCATCCGGCGGGCGTATCTCAGCGCGGATGATGATGTGAGCGATCCTCTGATTTCACCATTGTTGGCCGAGGATCTGAGCGGCGTGTGCCCTGCTTATGTTCTGACCGCGCGCCTTGATCCGCTGCGCCATGAGGGAAAGCTCTACGCCCTGAATCTGGGCGCGTGGGGCGTGCCGGCGGAGTTCGTGCGGGGGAACGCCCCGCATGGTTTTTTGCAGCTCGAGCACCGTTTGGATATGGCGCGGCATGCGTTGACCGACGCCGGGCGCGCTCTGGGCCGGGCGCTTGGCGCGCCGTGCTGATCAAAACGACTGGGTGAGGCGTAGATAGGCGATGCGTCCGCGTGGATCGTGGACCTTGGTGTCGTAACCCAGCGGCGTGGCCACAAAGGGGGGGGGCTCGTCAGTGGCGTTGATCACCCCGAGCGTCACTTGGCTTTGCCCACCCAAAGTGCGCAGCGTCAGAGCATATTGTGCGTCCAGCGTTGTGTGGGCGTCGACGTTCGCGCCCGGGTTCTCGTCATCCTCGTAGCTTGAGATGTGCGTGATGCTGACGGCGAGGGCGTGGGGTCCGCGGGTCCAGTTGGCGGCGGCGTTGGTGCGCCATTGCGGCAGCGAGCGGGCGAAACTGGTCGCGTTGCGTCGCCCCTCCGCCGAGACTTCCTCGTTGGTGACCGGATCGGTGAGGGTGTATTCGGCGATGTATGTGCTTGATGCGTCCAAAGCGAGACGGCCGTTCCAGAGATCGGCGTCGAAGCCGGCCGCCAGGTCGATGCCGCTGGTTTGCACCTCGGGCGCGTTGACGAAGGCGGCGTTGACGCGAACCACGTCGCCGGTCTGGGACAGTTCGATGCGCGGATCGTCAAAGCTGCCGTCTTCGAGGTCGGCGGCGATGATGGCTTGGGCGCTCTCCTCAACGATCAGATCTTCGACATCATAGCGCCACACGGTCATCGCGCCGCGCCACGGGCCCGCGTTGAAGCCCAAACGGGCGGTGAGCGTGTTGGCGGTTTCCGGTTTGAGGCTGTCTGAGCCGAACGTCGTCACAGCTCGAAACAGGTTCTGGCCGTTCACCGGTAAGGACTCCAGCGTCGTGGCGGCGGAAACGGTCTCGTTGAGGCTGGGGGCGCGAAACGCTTGGCTTGCCGTGGCGCTGAGCGTCCAATGCCTGTTGGTCCAGGTGAGCGCGATGCGTGGCGACAGGGCGTCTTCGCCGTCCACATCCTCATAACGGCTGGCGGCCTGTAAGGTCAGGTTCGATGTGAGCGGCACGTCGAGTTCGGCGAATGCGGCGGCGGCGTTGCGTTCGCCGTCAAAGTCCGGGCCGCCGAGGATGAACAAGAAGTTCTCCGCGTTAAAGTCCTCGCCATGGTCGGTGGCGGTCGTTTCGCGGCGCAGCTGCACGCCAAAGGCCGCAGCGATCGCGCCGGCGGGGCCTTGGGCGAGGGCGTCGGTGGTGATGAGGGCGTCGGCGGTGATCAAATCTGTATCGCTGTTGCGAACATCAAGGCCGAGAATGTCATCCAGAACAATGGGGTTGTTGAACCGCGGATCGGCGGGGTCGGTGACCAGCACGCCTGAGCCGAACGGGTTGACGTAGTAGCATCCAGCGGCGTTGTCGCCGGGAGTGGCGCCGTTTTCTGGACCGGGACAGTCCGGCCCGCCAAAGCCCAAAAGCGCCGCGTCGAAACGATCACGCAGCGTGTCGGTGATCGTGGTGCGTACGTCGTTGCGAGAATAGGTGAGCGCGGTGGTCCACGTCCACTCGCGGTCGGCCATGGCGAGATCGCCCTCCAGTTCGCCGAGCACGCGATAGGCGACATGGTCAAAGGTGCGGCGCGCCGAGCCCGCTTGGACGCCGCGAGGGCGGCCAAAAAAGCTCACATCGGCGCCAAACACGTTGCCTGGGTTGGCCGACGTGATGGTGGGGAACGACAGATCGGGCAAAGATGGCGAATTGCCCCGCTCGATCGCATTGTCGGCAAAGGTGATCTGGGCGCGGGCGCGCACGCCGCCGAATGTGCGTTGCGCATCAAACCAGGCCTGCAGGCGCTGTTCGTTGTTCACCACCGAGAAGAACTGCGCGAAGTCGAGGCCGCAAAAGCCTGGTGTGCCGAGCCCCTCGATCGGGTCGCCGTTGGGCAGGGGGATCCCACCGGCGGCGGCGCAATCAGGGTCAATGATGATCGTTGATCCGGTCTCGGTCGGTACAAGGAAGGCGCCCGGTTGACCCAGGGAGGACACTCCGGTGCCAGGCGTGAAAGACGTGTCGGTTCCTTCCAAGGATTGGCGGTCGAGCCAACTGACCGCCCCTGTGACGCTCCAATCGCCCCCGGCCCGGCCGGCTATGGCTTGGACGATCCAGTCGGATGCATCGTCACCATATTCAGTCGCCACGCGGCGCTCTGCGGTCAGCTCCAGGCCTTCAAAGCCGGCGCGGGTTGTGACGTTGACCACGCCGGCAAGTGCGTCCGAACCGTAAAGGGCTGACGCGCCGTCGGCGAACACGTTCACGCTCTCAATGGCGTTGGCTGGCGCGAGTGTGTTGAGATCCACAAAGCTCGAGCCGTCATCGGCCGCGACGGAGCTAACGGTCATCCGTCTTGCGTCGAGCAAAACGAGTGTTGCGTCCAATCCAAGACCGCGGAGGTTGATGTTGGCCGTGCCTGAGGTGTCGTTCTGCGTGCCGCTGTCGGTGTTGAACTCAGCGCCAATGTTGGCGGGCAGTCGCGTCAGCGCCAAGGTCAAGTCTTCAAGGCCGAGCCGCCGCAGGTCTGACTGTGTGATCTCTTCGGTGCTGGCGTGGGCATTGAGATAACTGCCCAGGACACGTACGCGGTCATTGGTTGTGAGCGGGGCGTCACTGGTTTGGGCCACGGCTGGACTTGCACTAAGGCTTATCAGCGCGGCGACGCAGTGAAGGCGGATGTGTCTGACAGGCATACGCTTTTCCACGGTTGATCGTGTGTGGCGCAGAGGCCTAGCCGACCTTGCAGGGCTCGCCAAGCGCGCTGTTCACCAGCCGCCAACCGCATCTGTGTTAGCGAGGGGCATGACATTCGGGTTGGACATGCGGCGGCAGGGGATTTTGGCTCTCATCGCCCTGGGCCTTGTGAGCTGTGCGCCTGGCGTTGAGCCTGAGCCGGGGCCGCCAGAGCGCCGATTCGTGCGCCCCGATGGCGGACCTGCGCGCGTCGCTTGGCCGCGGCCGCATGTCGGCGTGCTTGACAGTGTGTCGTATCGCTATGCCGAACTGGGCCCGCGGGTCTCAGGCGCCGTCCATGGGCGGGCGCGGCTGAGGCCGGTGAGCCTGCGCGAGCAAATCGCGGACCTGAACTATACAGCCTTTCATTTTCGCGTGTTCGCCGACCCCAATCCGGGCCGCTTTGTCGGTTTGGGAGCGGGGGGCATTGTGGCGTTGCGCCAGCCTGGTCTGAAGGTGTTGCCCGCTGGCGGGCTCGATCAGCAGGCCGAGTGTTTCACACTGATGACCTGTTTGATGGCGCTGGATGCGGCGTCCCAAGCGCGCCCTGAGCACCCGCCTTTGGTTGTAATTTTGGAGCCTGCTGATCCTGAGGTTCTGCGACCGGAATGGCGTCGTCGGTGGCGTGATCCGACGCCGGGCGCGATCAGCCAGTGGGTTCCTCGTCGGCCTGCGGAGGCGCTGCCCGATGCGCTCGCGATTGCGCGCGAGGTTGAAGCGGTGTTGGCGCCCGAGCGCCGGGCGAACGGTTTTGATGCGTCGGCGGAAGGCAAGTTCATCATTGTCGTGCTCGGCCAAGGCGGCGCGCCGCCCAACGCGCCCTATCTGGTTGCGGGTGAGCGGGGACGCGACACGCAAATTGTGTTCGCTGATGATCCCGATTGGCGCCTGGAACACGCGCGCGCGGAGTCCTCGTTCGTCATCGTGCACGGCGCCGATTGGCGGGGCGATGACAATGATCACCAGATCAGCGCTGTTGAAGCGGCGACGGGATTGGCTGATGTGGTCTTGCTCACCCAGCCGGCGGCGCGGGCGAGCTAGTCTGCGGGCGCTGAATGCGCTTGGCGCCAGCGACAACGTCCATGCACCCTTGGCGTTGACGTCCCCTCGGCTTAGGCGCTCGACCGTCAGGAATGGTTGTCTGCGTTGGACGGCGCGCCTACCTTCGCACGCATGCCCTTCAGCTCCTCCTACCGTCCCGACCCGTTGTTCGCCGGGCTCGGCCCAGCTTTTTCTGACGCTGTGACGCCGGCGGCCTTTCCCGACGTTCAGCTGCGGGTGCGCGATCAGGCCGCGGCGCGCGAACTGGGGCTGGACACGCTGAGCGCGGACGAGTGGCGCCAGCATTTCGCAGGTTTTGCGCCGCTGCCTGACAATCAGGCCCAGCCGCTCGCCATGCGCTATCACGGCCATCAATTCCGCGTTTACAACCCTCAGATTGGTGATGGACGCGGGTTCTTGTTCGCTCAGATGCGGGACCAGCAAGGACGCCTGATCGATCTTGGGGCGAAGGGATCGGGAACCACGCCGTATTCGCGCGATGGCGACGGACGGATGACCCTGCAGGGCGCAGTTCGCGAGGTGTTGGCCGCGTCGTTTTTGCAGGCGGCGGGCGTTCCGACCTGCCAGATCTTGAGTGTGTATGAGACCGGCGAAGCGCTGACGCGGTACGACGAACCCAGCCCGACACGCGGTGCGGTTATGGTGCGCGCGCAGCACAGCCATGTGCGGATTGGCACCTTTCAACGCCATGCTTACTTTGAGGACGCTGAGGCTATCGGCACGCTGATCGCTCACTGTGGGGAGGCGTACTTTCCGGACAGTTTGGCCGTTGCTGAGGATGAGCGCCCTTTGGCGTTTCTCCGGGCCGTGGTGGCGGCGAACGCGCATTTGGCGGCGCGTTGGATGGCGGCTGGATTTGTGCACGGGGTGCTCAACACTGACAACATAACCGTCACGGGGACGAGTTTTGACTATGGTCCCTTTCGCTTTCTACCCGTCTATGAGCCTGCGTTTACTGCGGCGTACTTTGACCAGGGCGGCATCTACGCTTACGGCCGTCAGGGCGAAGCTGTCGCTTGGAACCTGCAGCAATTGGCCGGCTGTCTCACCCTGGTCACGCCAAATGTGGACGGGCTCGAAGCGGCGCTCAACGGCTTTGGGCCGGCTTATCTCGCTGAGTTGGGCGGCGCTTTTGCCGATCGGTTGGGCGTGGCGCGGCTGGGGGGCGAGGCGGATGGCGACCTTGCCAACGCTTTTGCGCGGTTTGCCTATGACAGCCGCGCCGCCTTTGAAGGGGTCATCTTTGACTGGTTCGGCGGCGATGAAGCTGAGCCCCGCGCGATGGATGGGCCGCGGGCGTCGCGCTATGTTGGACAAACGTTCGACAGGTTCCGGGCGGCCTTGGCGGGCCGTGCGCCGAGCGCTCATGGCGCGCGACCGAATGATCCCATATGGAACGGCGGGGCTTGGTCGCCGACGCTTGAGCGGGTTCAGGACATCTGGGCGCGGATCGACAACGACGATGATTGGTCCGGATTTGACGACGCGTTGGCGCGGATCGAGGCTCTAGGGATCGCCTATGGGCTCATGCCGGCCCAAGGCATTGACGCCCAATCGGTGTAGAGTGCGGCCCTACTCCAATCGTTGGGCGTCGTCCGTGGGTGCTGCGTAACTCAGCGGCAGGTTGAGGTTCGTATCGTCTGTGATGCTGATGGAGCCCGTACTTGGGAAGCGCCCGCACAGCTCGCCCGCATCACAGAGGTCACCATTGTTGTCGATGTCGGTGCCATAAACAAAGACATAGTCGCCGAATGGCAGATCGCTGAAGTTGAAATTGGTTGAGTTTGCGTTGTTCAGCCCGGCGTTGATGACTTGTGTGTCTTCAAGCACAAGTGCGCCGCCATTGTCGCGGAAGGCCTGAATGGTCAGAGCCGCGCTGTCGCTGTTGGCGTTGGTGTCGCGCTCGGCGCGGAAATTAGCGCTGATGGTCGAGCCATCGGAAAAGGCGAGCTGGACCGTGCCGGTTTCCACGGCGGCGCCGAGCCGATCACGGTCGAGGATGAAGGTGTAGCGGCCAAAGCCATCCGATTGCACGTCCTGTTCGACGACGCTGATCAGTGAGCCTGAACCGCCGCCCGATGGCGTTGTGCTCGCGCCGTTGATGCTGACGAGCGACAATGCGCCTTCGCCGAGTTGTCGGACCTCAACCGTCACAACAGACAGTGCACCGCCGAAGTTGACGCCGATGGGCGTGATCGCCGGTGCGGGAGGCGGGGTCGGCGCGGATGCGCCGCCGGCAAAGTCGCGCGCTGTCGCCACCATCTTAGGCAATGACATCACGCCATAGCCGAACTGGTTGTCCTTGCCCGTGGCGCCGCCGTCGTTTGTTAAATCGCCATTCTCCAAGAAGGCGCGAAAATCTGCTGGGGACAGGTTTGGCGCAATGGAGCGCATGATCCCGGCGCCGGCAGCCACATGAGGGGCGGAGAACGACGTGCCGGCGAGCAGCTGCAGGTTGGCGTCAAACGCGTCGGTGCCATCGCCGGTGGGGGCGGCTTCGAGCTGGGCGCCCGATGAGAGGATCAAATCGGTGAACCCGTCGCCGGAGAAGTCTCCGCCATCGCCGCCGGGCGCGATGATGTCGACCTCAGGATAGAAGGATGAATAGCTGGCGCGCGCGCCGTTGAAATTGCTCGCGGCTACGCCGACCACGCCGGGATAGGACGCGGGATAGCTGGGAAACTGACCATCATTGGTGAACCCGCCATTGCCGGCCGAGGCCACGAGGATCACACCGGCGTTGAGCGCGTTTTGGATTTCTGCGTTTTCAGCGGCGCTGAAGAACATGCTGCCGAACGACATGTTGGCGACGTCCGCGGGGCGCGGCGGCAAGGCCTGGCTCTGGTTGGTCAGGCCGGCGATGTAGCGCAACGCCTGGCGGTAGTCGAAAATCAGCCGGCATGACGGGGGAATGTTGCGTCCTAACCGAATGAGCATGAGCTCAGCGGTTGGGTACACCCCGACGAGACCGCCATTGCCGCGTTCGGCCGCCACCACCCCGGCCGAATGGGTGCCGTGGAAGGTGTGGCAATTGCTGCCGGAGTCGGGGTCGGTTGGGATGTCGGGATCCACGACCTCCTCGGCGTCGGCGTCCAGGCCGTCTTCGTCCACCAAATCATTGATCCCGTCGCCATCAAGGTCGGCCGTCGTGACAAAATCGCGTTGATCGACAATGGCGTTTTCGAGCTCAGGGTGTCCGGTGAGGAAGCCGTCGTCCAGAATGGCGATCAGCGCTGGGCTTAAGGCGTTAAAGTCAAAGGTCGGGTCGTTGTCGACGTCCTCCCAGCCAATGGCGGCGAAGTTCCACTGAATGCTCGGACTTGGATTGGGATCGGATGTTGGAAAGTTGGGTTGGCCGGCTGGCGGCGTGAACGGCGCAAACGTCTGGGCGTAGTGGATGGGCTTGAACACGTCAGCGCCTTCAGCGGCGTTCAGCGCTTTGACCGCGTCTAGCAAAGCCAGCACTTCGGCGGTGCGGCGCGATTGCGCGGTGTTGGTGGCCGCGAAGTCGGTCAGACGGCGGCGCAGCGCACGGCCTCGTTGTTCGGGGGGGACGGCGCGACGATCGATTTCTTCGGCAAGCTGGTTGGGTTCCAAGCGCTCAAGGCGTATCCCAACATAGGGTTGGTCAGGATCGAGGCGGCCGGCGCCCACGCCATAGCGGGCCGCAAGCTCCTGGCCGAGCGCGGTTTGCGGGGTGGACTCAACCGAGAGCTCGTTGCTCACCAGCAGGCGCTCGAGGTTGAAGGAGGCGACAGCCGGGGTCGGCAATTGCTTGGAAATGCTCAGCACATAGTTGGACTCGCCGTTAAACGCGTCGACCAGGATATTGAACTCGCCGTCTTCGGGGGCGACGATCAGCTCAAACGGTTGAGTCCCCGAGCCCGATGCGGCGACGAGTTCTTCGCCGTCTTCGCTGAACAACAGCAAGTCAAGGTCAATGCCCGTGGTTGCGTCGTACGCTGAGGCCGGCAAATCGGGGTCGCGGAAATCGAGAAAGATGATGTCGCCTTCCTCGAGTGTGACCCGGAAATAGTCCGACGGATCGCCCACGCTCTGTCCGGGTACGGTGGTGGTGGCGAACCGGTCGCCGGTGACGCCGGTTGGAAACTCTGTGACGTAGCCAACCAGGACCACCGAGCCATCGGCGTTCGTTGAGGTCAGGGCTTGGGCGCTTGCGACCGTGTCGTTGGCGGCCAGCGTCGTGTTGGGGTCGTTGACGTCGCCGTCGCTGCGAAGGTCTTGGAAGACCTGCACAGCGCCCGAGACATCCGCGCTCGAGGCGGGCGGCGATGGCGACGGACTCGGGGACGGTGAGGGGCCGGGGCTTGGGCCTGGCGCAGGGCCCGGCGCAGGGGCTGGGGAGCCGCCGCCGCCACCGCACGCGGTTACAGACATCATGAGGGCGACGGCCGTTGCACCGGCTCGCCACAAACGGCGGTGGTTGCGCATGTTGTATCCCCGAACTTTCCTCGAAAACTCGCGCACTGCTCATGGGGTGTCAATTGCACGATGTCGTGACGCTTGGGTCGGAGCGTATGCAGCAAGTTGTGGACCACCGCCCAGAAGGTGATGCACCACACCTGGACGTTAGGGATCCGTTAACCACAATATCTTGAGTTCATCGTTGTCTCATTTTGGTTCGTGGGGAAGTGTCATGCCGCTTGATGTCGCCGCCGGTTCGGGTCTGTTGGCGCCGAGTACCGCTTACAAGCCGTTTCGGTATCCTTGGGCGTTCGAGTTCTGGAAACGCCAGCAACAAGTGCATTGGATGCCTGAAGAGGTGCCGATGGGCGAAGACTGCAAAGACTGGGCGGTGTCGCTGACTGACCGGGAACGCAATCTGCTTACGCAAATCTTTCGGTTTTTCACCCAATCTGACGTTGAGGTTGGCGCCAACTACATGGAAAATTACATGCCGCTCTTCAAGCCGGTTGAAGTGCGCATGATGCTTGCAGCGTTTTCGAATATTGAAACGGTTCACATTGCTGCATACGCCCTTTTGCTTGAAACAATCGGAATGCCGGATTCCGAATTCTCCGCCTTCATGGAATATGAAGAAATGGCGGCCAAGCACGACTATCTTGGTCGGTTCGGTGTTGAGACCGAAGCTGATATTCTCACGTCCATGGCTGTGTTTGGCGGCTTTACCGAAGGTTTGCAGCTGTTTGCATCCTTCGCCATGCTGATGAATTTCCCCCGGTTCAACAAGATGAAGGGCATGGGGCAGATCGTGTCGGGGGCTGGTCGGGTTGAGAGGGTTCATTGCGGGGGGATGGTCGCGCTCGGTGATCCAGT
>CAZADA010000027.1:0-27533 GCA_964483775.1 uncultured Caulobacterales bacterium | reverse complement strand
GCCTGGGCTGGGAGGTGTGGTGCGACGGCATGGAGGTCAGCCAGTTCACCTATTTTCAACAAGTGGGCGGGCTCGACGTGGATCTTGTCTCCGGAGAGTTGACGTACGGCCTTGAGCGCTTGGCCATGTATGTGTTCGGCGTGGATAATGTCTATGATCTGCCGTTCAACAATCCAAGTTCCGAAATTCCGCTGACCTATGGCGATGTGTTCTTAGAAAACGAGCGCCAACAATCAGCGTTTAATTTTGAACATGCTGACACAGCCATGCTCGATGACTGGTTCAAAGGGGCGGAGAAGCAGTGTTCTTACCTGCTCGGGCTGGACACGCCGCTCCCGCTGCCGGCGTTTGATTGGTGTTTGAAGGCAAGTCATCTGTTCAATCTGTTGGATGCGCGCGGGGTGATCAGCCCCACCGAGCGGCAAAGCTTCATCGCCCGCGTTCGCGACCTCGCCAAAGGCTGCGCCGCCGCTTGGGTGGAGGGGGACCACTAGCGGCTATCGACGCCCGGCCGCGGACGTGACAGGCCAGAGCCAGCGCGATAGGGACTGAGGCCATGAGTGTTGTCGACATCATTCTGAGCGATTGGCGGTTGCTCGCCATCGTCATCGCTGTGCTGGCGCTCGCCGCCTTGGCGGGGGCGACGTCCACCAATCGAGCGCGGGCGGTGGGCCTCGGTTTGGTTCTGGGTTTGCCCGCATTCTCAGCGGTGCTGGGCCTGACCGGATTTGCGGGTGAGCGGGTCACACTTGCCGCCGCCATGTCGGGTTTGAGTATGGCGATCGCAGGGCTTGCGTTTGGGATCCGTCAACGGGTGGTGCGCGCGCGCGCCGCGCGATCGGCCAGCGATCGTGAAGACGCTTGATTGCTCGGCAGGCTTGCGCTCATCCTGCATGCACACACCCTGGACGGGAGGAGACAGCCCATGACGATCCAACTTTACCACAATCCCCATTCGCGCGCGGTGATGATCCATGCGCTGTTGGAAGAAATCGGCTGTCCCTATGAGCTCAAGCATATGAGCTATGAGGATGGCTCCCTGCGCTCGCCGGAGTTTCTGGCGCTGAACCCCATGGGCAAGATCCCAACGCTGACTGATGGCGACGTCGTGGTCACCGAAGTCACCGCCATCACGATCTACCTCTGTGACAAGTACAAGGAACCCAACGACCTCGCGCCGGCCATCGACCACCCGCAAAGGGGAGAGTTTCTGCGCTGGGTTGCGTTCCAAACCAGCGCGATGGACGCCGCCATGATGCAGGCCAACACAAAGATCGAGATCGACCGTCAACAGGCCGGTTGGGGTTCGGTGGATCTGGTGGTTGATGTGCTCAAGCAAAGACTGTCCAAGGCCGACCCGTACTTGCTTGGCGACTGGTTCACCGGCGCTGACGTTGTGGTCGCAAGTACGTTGGGCTGGGCGATGAATTTCGGCATGTTCCCCAAAGACGCTGAGCTTGAGGCGTATGTCGGTCGTGTGATGGCGCGCCCCGCCATGGCCAAGATGATGGGCCAAGCCGCCGAGACGGCGTTGTGAGTGACGCCAAACCCGTTATCGCCGCGCGCGAACCCATGCCCGTCGATGTCAAGGAGGGCGAGACGTACTGGTGGTGCACCTGCGGGCGATCGAGCAAGCAGCCCTTTTGCGACGGATCCCACACGGCGCCGGACTGTCCGTTTGAGCCCTCAGCCTGGACAGCGCCAGCCACGCGCACGGTGTTTTTCTGCACCTGCAAGCATACCGAAAAGTCGCCGCTTTGTGATGGCAGTCACGGCGCGCTTTAGCGATGTTGGGGCGAGGCGGCTGATGGCTGAGTTTGATCCTGTCTTTAAGGCCATGAGCAAAGGCGAGCGGGCCAAGATGAGTTTCATTTGGCTCGGGCAGGGGCTCTTGACGACCTGTGTTGCCGCTGCGCTCTTTTTTGTGGGCGTTGTGATCTATGTGATGGTGGCGGGGCGGGTCGAGCCTGAGCGTAACGCGCTGGTCGCCGCTGCGGACTTCATGGTGTCAGGCATGATTGTGGTGTCGCTCATCTTTGGCGGGGCCTGGTTGATGAAGTCGCTCGCCTCCATCAAGGATGTGGCCGGCAGCATGCGCTTTATGGGGACGCTGCTTGGCCTGCTGGTCGTTTTCATCATTGTCATTGAGGTGAGTGGGGCCGGACGCGCGACGACTGCGTCGCCGGCCGAAACGGGCGCCAGCGACGCGGATCCGTCTCCCAACGCGTGATCGCGGGGTGGGTGGCGCGCACTAATGTTTGGCGATGTGCAGATCCTTGGCATTTTGCCGCTGTGAGCCTGGCGTTCGCAGGGCGCTGCGCTAAACCCGCACCTTGATCACGATGGCCACATTTGGGTAGCGGCGTGGGGCGCAGCATGGCGGATGGAATGACGCTTGATCGGCGTTGGGTGTTGGCGGGCGCCTTGTTCGCCCTGTCTATGATTGCCTACGGCTTCTTTAGTCAAAGCCCTGCAGGGCCCAACACGACAACTCGGGTTTTCGCCGCGATCTCTCTCGTCCACGACGGCGACGCCACTATTGATGAATTTGCTCATTTGACAATCGATAAAGCTCAGTTCGGCGACCACTACGTCACTGATAAAGCTCCTGGCATGACCATTATGGCTCTTGGCCCGGTCGCGATTGTTTCGGTTGCTTCGGACAAAGACATCAAGGATATGGACTACACATTCCAAGATGTTGAATTTCGTTCGTTTATGCAGAGATCTACGCGGCTGAGTTCTTGGTTGTCCTCCGGACTTTTGACGGCGCTTGCGGTATCAGTCATGTACTTGCTCGCGAGCCGATTGCTTGTAAGCCATACTGCAGGGCTTGTTTCTGCAGTTGCTTTTGGGTTCGCCACTCCGATGTGGGGGTGGGCCACCACCTTCTTTGGTCACGCTGCCGCAGCGTCCCTATTATTCTTGGCCTTCGCCGCCATCGTAACGGCCACAGAACCCAATCGCAGTTCACGTGACCGCCATATATTTGCGGGTCTTGGGGGGTTGTGCTTGGGTTCTGCGTTTGTTGTCGAGCATACGGCCGCATTGCCTGGCTTTATCATTGGTCTGTTTGCTCTTTATCAATTACGCGATTGGACATGGGTTGAACGCGGGGGCGCACTGCTTTGGGGTGCGGTTGGGGCCGCGGTCGCGCTGTCGATGTTGATTGGCTATAACCTCATTGCTTTTGGTCACCCTTTCCAGGTGGGCTATCAAGGTGTGGTCGGCTTTGAAGGCATGGATGAAGGCGTTTTGGGACTTACCTATCCAAAGATCAATGTCATTTGGGAGATCGTTTTCGGGAGCTATCGGGGAGTGCTGTGGGTGGCGCCTGTTCTTGTCATCACTCCGATTGGCTTTTGGCTTGGTTGGCGTTTCCCTCAGTTCCGTTCTTTGATTGTGGTCTGTTTGTTGGCTTCTCTGGTCACGCTCTTACTCAACGCGTCTTACTATTATTGGCATGGCGGCGCTTCGACGGGTCCTCGCCACCTGACGCCAGCTTTGCCCTTTCTTACGCTCTTTCTCGGACTGGCCTGGCGGGAGGCCAGTGGGCGGCTGAAACGGGTGTTCATCGTTCTGCTTGGGTCAAGCGTCGCGGTGGGCATGTTGAGTGCGGCGACAAGCATGTTCGCGCCGAGCTACCACGCCTATCCTCTGTTCGAATGGACGCTGGCGCGACTGTTGGAGATGAATGTGCGCATCATGCCGGCGCGGGCGCTGGGGATTGGTCCAGGTTGGTTGTTGGCGCCGTTCGTGGTCATGTTTGTTGCGGCTCTGACGGCCTTGTTTGTGTCCGCCAGGCGTTGGGATGCGGCTGGGCGTGTCACGACGGCGCCCGGGTGAGGCGTGCGCGCGCCCTCAAAGCCTGTCCCTCACAGCAAGAGGGCTCTTCGCCCACGGCCCCATCGCGTGCTGCGCCTTTGGTTCTCGATGCGAACATCGTTCTGGGATGGTGTTTTGGGCGGATGATCCCCGCCAGTTCGCGGCGTTTGCTGTTGCGGGTGCGGCGAGAGGGGGCGCAGGCGCCAGACTTGCTTCGCGAGGAAGTGGTTGGTGTGATTGCACGCCGCTCGGGCGGGCGACGACTGTCTGAGCGACGGGCGCAGTGGTTCGCCGCCTTTTTCGACGGTCTGGCGATCGCGTACGATACCGAAGGGGCGGCGTCTGATTACGCAGCAGCTCGCGCGCTTGCCGGTGAAACCGGGCTGACGGTAAAGGATGCTGCGTATGTCGAGCTGGCGCTGCGGACGCGCGCACACTTGGCGACGCGTGATCGGGCGATGCGGGATGCGGCGCGCCGGATCGGAGTGGAGGTGGTCTAGTGATGAGCCGACTTCGGCGATTATGGGCCAACCTGATGTGGTTGGGGCAGGGTGGCTTGAACGCCCTGTTCGCCTTGTTTGTGGTGCAGTTGGCCTGTTTGATTTACGCCTTCGCCAGTCTGCGCGGCGCGCAGCTCGAAGACTATGTCGCCTATTCATTCATCGTCATGTTTCGCGGCTTGGGCGGGCTTCCTTTGCTCGGGGTTGCGGCGGGCACCGTGCTGCCGTCCATGTTGCGCGCCTCGAACCTTGAAGCCATGTTTTTTCGTGTGTCAGGCGGCATGGCGACGCTGGTGTTTGCGGTCAACATGTTTGTCAATGCGGGTCGACTGGGGGCCTAGGCGTAGGCTAGAGCACCGTGATGCGTCGCCCGACGCGCACTGATACTGTTCCAATCGGTTACTGTTCCAATCGGTCGTTCGCCCATGCCCCAATTGTTGCTTGAGTTGCTAACCGAGGAAATCCCCGCGCGGATGCAGGCGCGGGCTGCGGCGGACTTGGAGCGTCTTTTGGGCGCCGCGCTCAACGCTGAGGGACTGAAGCCCGACAGCATTGTGAGCTTTGCTGGACCGCGACGGCTTACCGCGCTGGTTGAGGGGCTTGCGCCGGCCTCACCCGATGTGCGCGAGGAACGTAAGGGGCCGCGCGTGGGGGCTCCGGACAAGGCCATTGATGGGTTTGTGCGTGGGGCGGGGCTGTCTGACATCGCCGAAGCTGAAACGCGAGAGGACAAAAAGGGCGCCTATTACGTGGCGGTGATTGACCGGCAGGGCCGCGAGACCACCAACATCGTGGCGCAAGCTGTACCCGTGGTGATCGCTCAATTTCCTTGGCCGAAATCGATGCGCTGGGGGGCGGGTGCGTTGCGTTGGGTGCGTCCGCTGCAGCGCATTGTCTGCCTGTTTGATGGCCGGGTTGTGCCGTTTTCAGTCGATGGCGTCGAGGCGGGCAATGTCACCGAGGGGCACCGGGTGATGCATCGCGGGCCGTTCCTCGTCACCAATTTCAAGAGTTATCGCGATGCGCTGGAGGACAAGGGCTATGTGCTCTTGGACGCGGCTGATCGGGCAAGCCGGATTGCGAGCGACGCCCAGCGGGTGTGCGCGGATGCGGGCGTGGCGTTGGTCGAGGATCCGGGTTTGCTGGAGGAAGTGGCCGGGTTGGTGGAGTGGCCGGTGGTGCTGTTGGGCGACATGGATCCTGACTTTCTCGATCTGCCGCCGGAAGTGATCCGGTTGAGCATGCGCACCCATCAGAAGTACTTCGCCGTGCGTGATCCGCAAACTGGCGATCTGGCGCCTCATTTTGTTGTGGTGGCTAACCAAAGCGCGCCGGATGGCGGCCTGGCCATTGCGCAGGGCAATGCGCGCGTGCTCTCTGCGCGGCTCTCGGATGCGCGGCATTTTTGGGACAATGACCGCAAGGGCTCGCTGGCGGCTAACGTGAATAAGCTGCAAGGGATTACGTTCCACGCCAAGCTCGGGTCCATCGCCGATAAGACCGAACGCGTGGCCGCGCTCGCGCGAGAACTGGCGCCCAAGGTCGGGGCTGATCCGGAATTGGCGGAGACGGCGGCGCGGCTTGCCAAAGCCGATCTCGTTTCAGACATGGTCTATGAGTTCCCTGAATTGCAGGGGGTGATGGGGCGGTACTACGCGCTGATTGAAGGTGGGTTTGACCCTCGCGATCCCAGGGCGAAACGTCATTAGGTCTCCTGGGATTTTGGCGCGCTTTCCTCCTAGGGCGCTTTGGCGGTCGCTGACGCGATCGGCGATCACTATAAGCCGCAAGGTCCGAGCGATGACGTCCCCACCGATCCGGTGGCCGTGGCGGTGGCGCTGGCGGACAAGCTGGACACGCTGGTTGGGTTTTGGGCGATTGATGAAAAACCCACCGGCAGCGGCGATCCCTACGCCCTCAGACGCGCGGCCCTCGGCGTGGTGCGGATTGTCTTGGACAACGAGGTTCGGCTTGGAACGCAACGTGGTTTGGGCCTCGTGACGGCGTTCAATGTTGCGTTGCGTCATCTGGAGACGGACGTTCTGGCATCGGCAAGCCATCCGATTGCCTCATCAAAGATCCACAGCGAATCGGGAGAGTTGGTTACTGACCTCCTCGCCTTTTTCGCCGACCGTCTGAAAGTTCACTTGCGCGAGCAAGGCCAGCGCCACGATTTGATCGATGCTGTGTTTGCGTTGGGCGAGGATGACCTGGTGTTGATCGTCAAACGGGTCGAAGCGTTGGGGGCGTTTCTCGACACCGATGACGGCAAGGAACTGCTGGCGGGGTATAAGCGCGCCAACAACATCCTGCGCGCGGAAGCCAAAAAGGAAAAGGTCGAGCCGGGCGGCTACGCCGTAGCGGTCGACTCGGGGCTGTTCGCTCAAGATGAGGAGCGCGCGCTCCATGCCGGGCTCACTCATGCTCGCGCGGCGGCGCAGGATGCGGTGGGCGCTGAAGACTTCACCGCGGCCATGGCGGCGCTGGCGTCCTTACGTCCCCGTGTGGATGCGTTTTTTGAACACGTGACGGTCAACGCTGAGGATTCTGCGCTGCGCCGCAACAGGCTCGCCTTGCTGTCGCTGTTGCCAGATGCTCTGTTGGCGGTGGCTGACTTCGCCAAAATCGAGGGCGGCTAGCGCCTCCCAGCGCCGCCAGCGGGTGGGTTGGCGCATGGAGTGCATAGCCGTCGCCATCAATCAGTCACCACAGCGTAGAAATGGGAGAACCCCCATGGGCACGACCACAGAACACACCACCCAATGGGTCTATGCCTTTGGCGGCGGCGGCGCGGACGGTCATGCTGGGCTGCGCGACTTGCTCGGCGGTAAGGGCGCGAACTTGGCGGAAATGAGCGCGTTGGGGCTGCCGGTGCCGCCGGGGTTTACGATCACCACCGATGTGTGCGCTGCATACTACGATCGCAACGAAGCCTATCCCGATGAGCTCGAGGCGCAGGTCCGCATTGCGCTCGGCCAGCTTGAACAGGTCGCCGACAAGCGGTTTGGCGATCCTAACAATCCGCTTTTGGTTTCGGTGCGCTCGGGCGCGCGCGTGTCGATGCCCGGAATGATGGACACCGTGCTCAATTTGGGGCTGAACGATGCGACGGCCGAAGGGTTGGCGCGCCGGTCAGGCGATGCGCGGTTCGCTTATGACAGTTACCGGCGCTTTATCCAGATGTACGCCGATGTCGTCCTCGGGATGAGCCATGGCGCTTTTGAGGACATTCTCGCGCACTATAAGGACAGCCACGACTACACGCACGACACCGATCTTTCCGCTGAGGATTGGCGCGTGGTTGTCGGTGAATACAAAGACGCAGTGGTTGAGGAGCTGGGCCGCGCCTTTCCCGAAGATCCGGTTGAACAATTGTGGGGCGCGATCAGCGCTGTGTTCAACTCCTGGCGCAATCCGCGCGCCAAGAAGTATCGCGAAATCAACCAAATCCCTGAGGCGTGGGGAACGGCGGTCACAGTTCAGGCCATGGTGTTCGGCAATATGGGGGAGCGTTCGGCCACTGGCGTTGCGTTCACGCGCGACCCCTCGACCGGGGATAATGCGACCTATGGTGAGTTTCTGATCAACGCGCAGGGCGAGGATGTCGTCGCTGGGATCCGCACGCCGCAGCCGCTCACCGAGGCCGCACGGGCGCATTTGGGGGATGCGCGGCCGTCCATGGAGGCGGCGATGCCGGAAACCTACGCGGAGTTGCGCGCGGTGTTCGACCAGTTGGAGCGGCACTATCGCGACATGCAAGACATTGAGTTTACAGTCGAAGAGGGGCGGCTGTGGATGCTGCAGACCCGCTCTGGCAAACGCACCGCGAAAGCGGCGCTCAAGATTGCGGTCGAGATGGTGCGCGAAGGGTTGATTACCCAGGATGAGGCGGTGCTGCGGGTGGAGCCGCAGCAGCTGGACAAGCTGCTTCACCCCACACTGGATCCTGATGCGCCCGCCGAGGTCTTCGTGACCGGTTTGCCGGCCTCACCGGGCGCTGCGACGGGCGTTGTGTGTCTGACCGCAGACGAGGCGGAGGCGCTGGCGCGCGAGGGCAAGAAGACGATTTTGGTGCGCACCGAAACGAGCCCTGAGGATGTGCACGGCATGCACGCCGCCGAGGCGGTGGTCACGGTGCGCGGCGGTATGACCAGCCATGCGGCCGTTGTCGCGCGGGGGATGGGGACGCCGTGCGTTTGCGGCGCCTCTCAACTGCGCATTGATGACGAGACGCGGACCATCGCGGCGGGCGGGCGCACGATCGCGGCGGGCGATGTGGTGACGGTCGATGGCTCGGAGGACGACAATGGTCGCGGCCGCATTTATGTCGGCGAGGTTCGCATGAACGCCCCCGAGCTCACCGACGAGTTTGTTGAGCTGATGGGCTGGGCGGACGGGGTCCGTCGGATGGGCGTGCGCACCAACGCTGAAACGCCGGACGATGTGAAAGTGGCGCGCGACTTTGGCGCTGAGGGCATTGGGCTGTGCCGGACTGAGCACATGTTCTTCAACGCTGAGCGGATCGCCGCGGTTCGCGAGATGATTTTGGCGGATTCGGCTGAGGAGCGTGAGGCGGCGCTCGCGAAGATCGCGCCTTTCCAAGAGTCGGATTTTGCCGCCATTTTCCGTGTCATGGGCGATCGCCCCTGCACCATCCGATTGCTCGATCCGCCGCTCCACGAGTTCTTGCCGCACACCGAAGATGACGTGCGCGACGTGGCGGCGGCGACGGGATTGAGCGCGGAAAAACTCTGGGCGCGCGCGCGTGAGCTGCGCGAAGCCAATCCCATGCTCGGTCACCGTGGGTGTCGACTGGGCGTAAGTTTTCCAGAGATTTATCGTATGCAAGCGCGCGCCATCTTTAAGGCCCAAGTGTTGGCCAAGAGCGAGCTTGGCGTGTGGCCCTCGGTTGAAATCATGATCCCCCTCGTGGCGCTGGCCGGAGAGCTGCGGTTGCTGCGCGCTGAAGTTGAAGCAGTCGCCGAGGAAATCGGCGCGGCGAGCCAGGAACGCTTGCCTTACCTGATCGGCACCATGATCGAATTGCCGCGGGCCGCCTTGCGCGCGGACGCCATTGCCGAACATGCTGATTTCTTCTCATTCGGGACCAACGATCTGACGCAAACCACGCTGGGCTTGTCACGCGACGACGCGGGGCGCTTTCTTGGCGAATACATCGACAAAGGCCTCATGGAACGCGACCCATTTGTAAGTCTGGATGTCGATGGCGTTGGTGATTTGGTCCGATTGGGTTGCGCGCGGGGGCGGTCGGCCAATGCTGGGCTAAAGCTGGGACTTTGCGGCGAACATGGGGGGGATCCCGCCTCGATCGCCTTTTGTGAGGATGCCGGGCTGGACTACGTGTCGTGTTCGCCCTACCGGGTGCCTGTTGCGCGATTGGCGGCCGCCCAGGCCAGTCTGCGCTCCCAAACGCGCTGAGTTTCACACAGGTAAGTGTTGCCGTTGGTCCACACACGTGGACACAACGTTGTGTAACCCATTGACATTTTAACTAAGTGGAACGAGCTAAACGCATTCTATCGCTGTGTTCGTTTGGGTTGGCAAGGGGCAGAATCGTCCAATGGCGGGTCAATTGGCTTTAAGCGCGAGCCTTTATGCGTTTGGGCTCAGGGTTGCCGTTAACCATCTGTTTACCTTTGTGGCCGCACCGTTCGGTGTATTGGCGCAAATGTGCAATCCAAGATGGTGGGTGATGGCGGTGATACGGCCTGTTGCGACGCGGCGTGCGCGTCGGAAGAGTGGGTTGGCGATTGTGTTGGCCATGGTGTCGGTCGGCGTTGGCGCTGGCGCTCCCTTAATGGCGTCTCGCATTTCAAGCCAAGACGATGACCGCGATTGGCGACAAACCGCCGAACGGTTTTTGGCCTCTGACGGGTCGATTGACGCCCGCCTTGAGGCCTTTGTCACCCAATCGCCAGCGGCGCGGGATTTTGCGGCGTTGGGCTCTGACCTCGCCTTTTCGCGCGTGCACTTTGAGAACGCGGCGCGGGAGACCCGGGATCATGCGTGCTTGTCGCGCGCCATCTTTTATGAGGCGGGGCACGAGCCGGTGCGTGGTCAATTGGCTGTGGCTGAGGTGATCGTCAACCGTGTGAACCATAACCTCTATCCCAACACGATCTGCGACGTGATCTATGAGGGATCCGAGCGCCGCACGGGATGCCAGTTCAGCTTTACCTGTGATGGGGCTGAAGATCGTGCGCCGCGCGGACGAGCCTGGGAGCGCTCGCAAGCTGTTGCGCGGCATGTGATGCTGGGCCTGGCCCCGTCGGTGACTAACGGTGCAACGCACTATCATGCCGACTACGTCTCGCCTTATTGGGCGCCGCAGCTGGTGCACACCGACACCATCGGGACGCATATTTTCTATCGCTTCCCCAAGCGTGACGGCCGAGCCTAGTCGCTGCCGCCGCTTTTACGCGAGTCTCGAGCCTTGGCGAGCGGCTAGCTTACAACGTCTAACCCAAGATCCAGCGACGGCGCGGAGTGCGTGAGCGCGCCGATCGAGATGACGTCGACTCCGGTGTCGGCGATCGCGCGCACGGTTTCCAGACGCACGCCGCCCGACACCTCAACCGTGCAACGACCGCCGATCAAGCGCACCGCCTCGGCCATGGTCGCCACCTCGAAATTGTCGAGCAAAATCACGTCGGGACTGTACCGCAACGCCTCTTCCACCTGGGCGAGATCGTCGACCTCAACGGAAACGTGCGCCATGTGGCCGGCCCGCGCGCGCACGGCCATGAGCGCCGCCGCCACGCCGCCGGCGACGGCGATGTGGTTGTCTTTGATCAAAATCGCATCGGACAAATGATAGCGATGCCGCCCGCCGCCGCCGCAACGGATGGCGTGGTTTTCCAAAGCCCGCAGGCCCGGCGTCGTCTTGCGCGTGCCCACAATGCGCGCCAGCGCGCCATCGACTTCGCGCACAAAGGCCTTGGTTAGTGTCGCGATGCCCGACAAATGGGTCAGAAAGTTCAGGGCCGTGCGCTCAGCGCCGAGCACCGAGCGGGCGGGGCCTTCAAGGCGCATAACCGTCGACATTTCCGTGACATCGCCGCCGTCAGGAATGGTGACGTCGACTTTGATGTCCTCATCGACCTGCGTGAAGGTCTCCAGGGCGGCCGCGACGCCGGCGATGCATCCGCGCGCGCGTGAGACGATGGCTGCGCGCATCCGCGCATTTGGCGGGGCGATTGCTTCGCTGGTGAGGTCGCCCGCGCCAGACAGATCTTCGGCCAAAGCCCGCTCAACGCTGGCGCGCAGGATGGCGCGCGGCGGGACAGGAATGTCGGGTGCGGGCGCGGGCGGCGCTGATCGGCGCAACATGGCTACGCTCCCTGAGTGAGGCCCTGAGGCGGTACGTCACAAGGGTGCATGCGGCCGTCTGCGCTCCAGGTCAAGCCCGTGGGTTTGGGGTCCGCCACGGCGCTGGGCGCATCGGTGCGGTGATGGGCCCCACGGCTTTCCTTGCGGGCCAGCGCAGCATGAACGATCACGGATGCGGCAAGGGCGGGGTTTGTCAGCGGCTGACCTTGGGCTTGGTGCTGGATGATGCTGAGGGCCTGGCTCAACCCCTCATGGGTGCGCGCGACGCCGACGTGTTCCGACATCGCCTTCTTCAGCGCGGTCCGGTCGGCGGCGTTGATCGCCGGGGGCGGCGTCATGGGGCGCAGTTGGCGAGGCGCCGGCGAGCTGGTGTTGCGCAGACGTTGGGCCGCGCGTTCCGCCAAAACCCCAGCCTCCAGCAGTGAGTTTGACGCTAGCCGATTGGCGCCGTGCATGCCAGTTCGGGCCGCCTCGCCAACGGCCCACAGTCCCTCAAGGCTGGTGGCCCCGTCCAAGGACGTCATCACCCCGCCCATGTGGTAGTGCGCCGCGGGCGCGATGGGGATTGTCTCGCGCGTTGGATCGAGGTTTGCGGCTTGGCACGCCGCGAACACGGTGGGGTAGCGCTTGGGAAAGTTGGTCCCAATGGCGCGGCGCGCGTCGAGGTAGGCGCCGCGACCGTCACGATTGGCCTCATGGACGGCGCGGGCGACCTGGTCTCGCGGGCCGAGCGGATCGGTGATCTCCTGGCCCTTTGCGTCCACAATCACTGCGCCGTCGCCGCGCAAGGCTTCGGTGGCGAGGGGCGCTGGGTCAACGCCGACATTCAAGGCGGTTGGATGAAACTGGACAAACTCGGGATCAGCGATGATGGCGCCGGCTCGCGCGGCCAGCGCCACCGGGGCGCCGTCCGCCGCCGGCGGGTTGGTGGTGACCGCATACAGTGCGCCGACCCCTCCGGCGGCCAGCACGGTTTCTTCGGCTTGGATGGTCACGATCGCTTGTTTGTCGCGATCAAGGGCGGTGCAGCCTGCGACCCGGCCCGACTCGTCGGCTAAAAGCGCCTGGGCGGTCAGGCCGGCCCATAGGGTGGTGTTTGGCGAGGTGCGCGCGGCCATTGCAACCGCCTTGGTGATGGCGCGCCCTGCACCATCGCCCATGACGCGGGCGACGCGTGGGGCGGCGTGGGCGGCCTCGCGGCTAAGGCGGAAGCGCCCGTCGGCGTCGCGATCAAAGGGCGCGCCAAGCGAGGCAAGATCGTGCACGAGTGCTGGACCTGCTGCGCAGATCAGATCGGCCGCCAGGCGATCGACCAAGTCGGCGCCAACGGCAATGGTGTCGGCGGCGTGGGCCTGGGGGCTGTCGGTTGGGGACAAAGCGGCCGCAACGCCGCCCTGGGCCCAAGCGCTCGAGGCGCCTTGTCCAGGACCGTTGGGCGCAATCACCCAACATGGGCGCGGAGCCAGCTTGATGGCCATGTAAAGCCCGGCAAGGCCTGCGCCAATGATCAAGACGCCGCCCAGCTCGACGTGTTCGTGGCTGTGTGATGTCATCAATGGGCGCCTATGCGATGTCTTGGGTCAGGCGCGTGAACTTTGCCGTGATCATGTGGTGGGGTGTGAGGTGGCGGCCGGTCATGAGATTGGCGTTGCGTATCTGGAGTGAGAAGCTGTCAGGCAGATAGCCGAGGCTCGCGGGATCGGTGCGCTCAACGAAGCTCTGGACGTCGAGCCGATCACCAGTCTGGCGGGCTTGGCGCGACTGAAACGCCGTGACGGGTTGGAAGTCGTTCAGTTTGCAGCTTTGTGTCACGGTCAAAGAGCACGCGACGACGCCGTTTGTGGGCTCGTGGGCAAGGCGCAACACGCCGTCGAGCTGACAGATCGAGCCGCCAAATTCTGTGGTGGTCAGCGTCCACGCGCCGAGCCTGTCTGTGGTCGGTTGGCCTGTTTGTTCTTGTGCCGACAAGGGGCCAGTGAGGAGCGCAGCGAGACCAATCGCAACGAGACCGTTCTGCATGCCGTTCGACCTAGCTTATGGACAGCCCGGGACGCTCAAAGCGAGCTGGCGTCCTGGTGGTGGCGAACCACAACACGCCCTCCATCAGCCGGCTCGACCGCACGTTGAGGCTGAAATTGTCAGGGAGATATGTCGACCCTTCTGGCGGGGTCGGCTCGACCTGAATGACTTCGCTGGCAATTTCGAGCGTTCCGCTATCCAAGCTGGCGGTGCAGACCTGTTGCGCGCGAAACACTTGGCCACGCTCGCAGTCTTCAAATGCTTCAAACTCGCAAGTGTAGACGCCGGGTTGATTTTCGTCGGCGGTGATCACCATCTCGCCGCTCATGACGCAGGCCAGATTGTATTCGACCTCGGTCTGGAACCGCCAAACGCCGGTGAGCGATTGGGGATCGATGGCGCTGTCTTGCGCCTTGGCCGGCGTCAGCGCCGCGAGTGTGGACGCCAACCCGACTGCGAGCGCGCACCATGTTGTGGAAACACTGCGAGGTTTGGTGTCGCCACTCATGGGGTTTCTCCTTGGTCGTGCGCCATTGCATCGTCTTCGTCGTGGATGCGCACAAACGTAGCGGTTGCCTGCACGTTCGTCACCAGGGCGCCGATCAGCGTGTCGTTGTCTTGGATCTTGAGATGAAAATGATCAGGCCGATAGGGCACTGGCGGTTCAACCCGAACGACCCGGTGGGTTTGGATCAGCACCACGTCATTCATCACACGCACCGTGCTGGTTTGTTCGGCGGCGATGACGATGTCGGCGCCGGCACATGCCTCGAAGGTCAGCAAATCCCCGCGATAGAGATGCTCGACCGGCGTTTCGGCAACGCTCAGCTCACCGCTCATTTCGCAGGAGCGTTCCTCAAATCGTTCGGTTTGAAACGACCAGCGGCCCACGGGGTCGAAATCCTCGTCGCCTGGGCCGGCCCAGCTGGCCGTGGCGGTTATCAGCGCCAGTGCGATTCCGAACAGAGCCGCCATGCCCCGCGTCGTATCGGTACGCGGTTGTTGGTGAGCGACTGAACTGGACGGATCGTGCTGTTGCATGGTGTTCCTGGCGCCGTTGTGTTGGCCTGAGCGTGCAGCCTTAGATTTATCATTGTTGTGATGCGTTACGATGGCGGCGTTATGAAATTGTCGTAATCACGCGCTCGAAGATTACTGGGCCCATGTCCGACCAAGAGTGGGCCCGACCCTTCATGGTATTGATATCAATCACGCGTAAATCAAAATTGTCCGGTAAGTAACTGTTTGACGGTGAGCCGAGGTAGGTGCTTCCTAAAACTGTACTGCGCATGATGACCATGCCGCCTGGGAAGTTTAAGTCGCACGCTTGCTCGGATGTTGCAAAGGGCTCGTCATCATTCTTGTAATACTCTGACGTGGTGAAGCGGCACACCCATTCCCCTTCCGTCGAGCGGTCGAGAACAACGTCACCGCGCATGAAACGCGTGCCGTCGAGGTACAACTCGGTTTCGAAGACCCAGCGCCCGGTCACATCCAGTGCGGGTTCCCCATCCTGGGCCAAGGCGGGGCCTGCAGCCAACACGGTCACGAGGCCGAGCCAAACGACAAAAAAGCGTCTCATGAGATTGGTGTCTCCTGGCGTGTGAAGATGACGTCCCCCAGCTCCATCCACGAATCGGCGCGGCCGCGCATGAGGCGATCGTTGATGATGGTCAGCGTGAAATCGTCGGGCGCCCAGCTTGTGCTGGACCAGACTACGGTGCTCTTGATGGTGAGGATGTTGTCGGTGATGTTGAGGCGACAGACTTGGCGCGCACTGGCTGTGGGTTCGTCCTGTCCTCGGTAGTATTCGGCGGCGGAAAATTCACACTCAAGGCCGCCATCCTCGCGGGGCGTCAGTGTCATGTTGCCGCGCAGTTGGGCTTCGCCGCCGACATCGTACCATCCAGTTTCAAACACCCACTCGCCGCTGATGTCGGTGGCGGGCTGATCCGCAGCATCGTGTTGTGCGGCTGCCGGCGCGGCGGCGGAGAGCGCGGCGATGATCAGCGCGGTTGCAAACTTTTGATGCAGCACGGCAAAAACCTCTTTCAACAGCCGATTTCGGCCCAATGGCGCACGCCGAGATCGGCTGGCCACGACGCTGTTTTTCGTTGCAACATAACGGACATGCCGATCCAATTCAAACGCGTCGGTCTGCTCTTGGCTGGGTTTGTGCGGGTTACGCGATGGTTTCGATCTTTCGTTCAAAGACGGCGGGCACAAAGCTGGCGTTGCTGTGCAGTTCGCCCACCAAGGTGTTGGGATCGGAGAACTGCATAATGAAGTCGTCTGGAGCGTAACGGGGCGCCCAAGTTTCAAAACTCAACACTTCACTGTCAAAGGTGATGGTGTCGCCCTCAATGGTGATGATGCTGGACTGCTTAGCGTGGGAGTCTGGATAGTCTTCGCAATAATGGATAATATTGAACACACCAACCAACTCGTCATCAGTGTTCAGTTCGATCACCATGTTGCCGGTGAAGCGACATGTATCGCCGCCAAACGCTTGTTCGGTGGTGTGCATGGTCCAATCGCCAAGAAGGGCGCGTTTCATCACCGCTTCATCATCATCGACGATTGCGGCCAATGCGGGGCTCGCCATGCCAAGCACGGCGACGCCAACCCACATGATGAGTCGCTGAAGGCGCGAAGCGCTCATGAGATTTCCTCGATCTGGCGGCGAAACGTCACCGGGGCGATGTTGGCCGATCGAAGCAAACCGGTCATGAGCCCGGGATGAACGATCTCCAGGTCAAAGTTATCGGGCATGTAGCCGGGGCTATCGGGGATGAGCGATTCAATCTCGCTGTCGACGGTGACGGTGTCGCCATCATGGTTGATGGTGCAGGTTTGCTTGGCTGTATAGTCAACGCCGGAGTGAACGCACTGGAACCGCGCGATCTGGAAGCAATCGTAGTCTTCCCGCTCGGCCACCCAGTCAATCTTCATGCTGCCGGTCAGCTGGCAGCGGCTCACATTATACCATTCGGTGGCGTAGACCCAACGACCGTCGAGGTTGAGGCTCGAAAAGTCAGGCGTTTCGTCATCATCACTTTGGGCGGCGACCGAGATGCTTGCCGCCAACGAGGCGACCAGCGCTGCGGCGATGGCGCCTAGACGACCTGAACGGGTGTGGCGGGCGCCGCCTTGGTGTCGAACGCTGCGGGTGAGGCCGGTTTTGGCAGCGCGAGCATCCGCTCGATCGCATGGCGCGCCCGTTCGGCTATGCTGGGTTCGACCGTCACTTCGTGACGACCCAAGCGCAGCGCGTTGTAAACGCCTTCCAGGGTGATCCGCTTCATATGGGGACACAGATTGCATGGGCGAATGAACTCCACGGTTGGGTTCTCGACTGCAACATTGTCCGACATGGAGCACTCTGTCACCAGCACGACCTGCCTTGCTCCCGCAGATTTGACCCAGTTGGCCATGGCGGCCGTGGAGCCAGCGTAGTCGGCTTCGGCCAAGACATCGGGCGGGCATTCGGGGTGCGCGAGGACGCTCACGCCTGGGTTGGCGGCGCGGATTTCTTGAATGTCCTCTTTGGTGAACCGCTCATGCACTTCGCATCGGCCATGCCATGTGATGATCTTGATCGATGTTTGGGCGGCCACGTTTTTCGCCAGAAACTCATCCGGCGCCATAATCACGCGGTCGACGCCGAATTCGGCGGCGATATGCTCGACGACTTGCACGGCGTTTGATGAGGTGCAGGTGATGTCGCTTTCGGCCTTCACCTCTGCGGTCGTGTTCACATAGGTGACCACCGGAAGCTCGGGAAAGCGCTCTTTAATCAACCGCAAGTCGCGCCCCGTAATGGATGCGGCGAGCGAACACCCGGCCCGAAGATCAGGGATCAAGACTGTCTTGTGCGGGCTGAGAATCTTGGACGTCTCCGCCATGAAATGGACGCCAGCCTGAACGATGGTGTCCGCTTCGGTTTCGGCGGCCTGACGGGCCAATCCTAGGCTGTCGCCAACATAGTCGCCGACCGTATGAAAGATCTCGGGCGTCATATAATTGTGCGCCAAAACGACGGCGTTGCGTTCGGCCTTGAGCCGGTTGATGGCAAAAACGTACGGCGCATGCACGGGCCATTCGGCCGGCGGGACGACGTTCTTCACACGATCATAGATGTGAGCGGTTGCTGCTTGGACTTCAGGCGTAAACGCCAGGGCGCCGTCCTCAATCACATCATCCAATGGCATGCCGCCCTCCTTTTGCTCGTTTTGAGTATATTAAATGCGGATGGCGCGGCCGTCGTCAACCCCGGTCAGCGAGTTTTTGCTAACAATGAGCAAAAGGTCGAACGCCTCTCGACGTCCGTTTGGGTCAAACGTCTTTGAGCCGAGGCGCAGGGATGCCAAGCGTGGGGCGTCCAATCGCCGCGCTGGGGCGAAACCGATACAGCTCCGCCGGCCGGCCGCCGGTGGCGGTCAGCATATCGCCGGTGCCGTCGACGAGTTTGCTGGCGAGCAAAGACCTGCGGAAGTTCTGCTTGTGGAGGCTAACGCCCAAGATGGCTTCAACGGTTGTTTGAAGATGGGAGAGTGTAAAGGTCTCGGGCATCAACTGAAATATGACGGGACGATACTTGATTTTCCCACGCAAGCGTTGAAGCGCCGTGGCGAGGATCCGCCTGTGGTCAGACAGCAAATGGCGGCCAACATGGGGGCCACCGTCTGAAACCTCAGGAGTTCGGCTTTGCGTGTCGAGGGCGGCCTCTTGGACAAGGCCGGCTTCATAGAGCAATTCATAGCGGTCGAGCACACGCTCTTCATTCCAGTGAGCGCCGTCGAGGCCAAAGAGTGTGCGGGCGCGTTGCCAACAGGCCCGGCGGCGTCCCTCGCCGCTCGCCGAGTCGGCCCAGGCGCGCAGTTTGGGGGCGATCACGGCGTCGAGCGCGTTGTCTCGGCCAGCGCGCAGGTCTTCCCATGGAAAAAACGCGTACCAGTCGGCCCACCGTCCGCTCGGCGTTTCACGGGCGTCGGCGGTGAGACCCAGATATCCAACCGCCACGACCCGGGTGTCGGCCGCGGCGCTGGCCATGGGAGCGCTCGGCGCCACGCGACCCAGATCGCCAAAGGTGTAGAGTTGTTCGACATAGCCAAGATGGAAGCCGGTTTGATCTTTCACAAACGTCCGCAACGCCAGTTCAAAGGTGCGATCGCTTGCGGGATCAAACGGCCCTGACGGCAGGCTGGGGGGGGCTGAGCCTGCTTCTGGGACGACCAAGGTGAGCGCCTTTTCAGCGTCCACAGTGACAATGACGGCCGTCAAGCCAATGACGATGGAGACCTGGGCATGTTCTCGCGCACTGGCTGAGATGGACATGGCGCTGTCAGTCATGGCGGCGGGGCCTCGAACTGGGCGGTAATCTGATGGAACCGGTCCAAGAACTCAGTCTGGGCTTGGCGTGCTGATAGCGGGTTAATGGCGACCGCAAGGTCGGGCGGTGCGGGACCAAAGAATTGCTGGGCTTCATCGGTGGTGAATCCGGCGATTTGGACGGCTTCGCAGTGGGCGCAGATGCGGTCGGCCCGTTTGATGAGGCCCTTGAGCGTGGGCTCCAGCGTGGCGGGCAGTCCAAATCGCAGACGCACGGCGCGATCGAGCCGGTCTTCAAAGACCGAATAGTCAACGCCCAGGGCAGCCTTAAACGGGCTGATCATGTCGCCGATCACATATTCCGCGGCATCGTGAAGGAGCGCCAAGAGCCGTTCGGCCGGGCTTATCGCGGGGTCAATCGCCTCAGCGATGTCGACCACGAGCACAGAATGTTGAGCGACGGAAAAGGCGTGGTCGCCTTGCGTCTGACCGTTCCAGCGGGCCACTCGAGCCAGGCCGTGGGCGATATCGTCAATTTCGATGTCAAACGGTGATGGGTCGAGCAGGTCCAGCCTTCGACCTGAAAGCATGCGTTGCCAGGCCCGCGCTTCGCGCTGAGAGCGACCCTGGTTGCGACGGCGTCGCGGTTGGGAGCGGTCGATTGGAACCATGGCGACTTGCTGCCGGTATCGCGACGTGAGATCAAGATGGATGCGCTGCGGCTTGCTCGCTTTTCCAAGGCTTGGCGCGCGTGAGAAGAGGACTGCAGCCCCATGGCGAGCGAATGTTCAGCGCCAGATCCGGTCTTTGCCGTTCTTGACGGTTCCGACGATGACGCCGCGGTGGTCGCTGCGGCGCATAGCTTGGCGGCGTTGCGCGGGGCGCATGTGGATGGCGTGTTCGTGGGGCGCGATCCTGCCGCGGCCTTGCTGATGGGCGGGGACGGGTTCACCGGCGGCGTTGGCGTTACCGCGCTTGATGCGCTTGAAAGCGAGCGCGAAGCCGCGGTGGGGCGGGCGCGGTCGGTCGCCGAATTGGGCGGGGCGGCGTTTCGCGTGTTTCAGGGGCCGCGGGCGCAGGCCGCCAGTCTGGCGCGGTTGTCCGCCTTCGCTGTGATGGGGGCCGGGGCGGTTCGCAATGGCGGCGATTTGGCCGACGTGGCGGGTGAAATGTTGATCGATGGCGGTGTGGCGGTCTTGGTCGCTCGCAGCACGCCACCGTTTGCGACTTTGGGGTTGGCCTGGGATGGTTCTCGAGAAGCGGCGCGGTCCATGCGGAGCGCCCGCGATGTCGTGGCGCAGGCCGAGCGCGTTGTCGTGATGCAAGGCGCTGGCGACTTGCACCGCCGTGATGGCGCTTTGAGCGATCCCAGTCATGCTGAAACCTGGCTCAAGCGGCGCAACGTCGCCGTAACCCACCGCGTTTTGCACCACCGTCCTGTGGGTGAGGCTTTGCTGGAGGCCTGTTTGCAGGAAGGCGTCGATCTTCTGATCGCCGGCGCCTATGGGCAACCTCGTCTGCGCGAGGCGGTCTTTGGCGGCGTTACGCGGACGCTTCTTGAGTCTGATGGGCCGTCGCTGTTCTTGGCGCACTGACCGGTTGGTGGGACATCACAGACTGCAAGTCACCTTTGGCTACGCCACCACCTAGTGGTTGTGGATGGCGACGTCTCAACGTCGAAAAGTGATGGATCGGCGCCCGGAAGGCTTGCTAGCGGCGTCTGGGCGTTGAACAGATGCGATCTTGTCGCGATTGATTGAAGGCCGCTCGCACACGTATGGCGAGGGGCGTCGTGGTTGGAGGTGCGTAGTGTTGCGTTGTCGTGTGGACTTTTCGTTTGTGCCGTCGGTCAGCATGGTGGCGACTGACGAACGTTTCGCCGAACGATGGCGGTTTGTGGCGGAGTTGTGTGCTTGGCCGAGGTCTCCGGCGACCTGAGCGCCTCACATTCACCGCATTTGGCAACGATACCTTAGAAAAATCGGGAACGGCGCTTGAGGGATGAGCTGCGCGCTTGTCTACTCTGCGGATAGGTATCCCGTTAGCCTTTGCAGATGATGGGTGAGTGGCAAATACTCGATGCGTTGCTTAGCGCATCCGAGCATTGCGTCCGTGGTGTGCGGCCAAAAAAAACGGGCCCAAAGGCCCGCTGGAGTGAGATAAGAGGCGTTGCATGGCGCGTGGGTCCTGGTTTCCCAGCGTCATGCAGTCGGAGATTAGCGCGGGGACCGGTCTACACAAGGTGCGGTAGTGGAACCGCCTGTGGATTTCTCTTCCAATTGCTCATCGGCGTCTTGTGGGGGACCGGCTACCGTTTCCGGCTGTCGCAGCGTCGTGCAATCGTGCGGTCTGCGCGCGTTGGCTGTGGATGTGTTGTGAGGCCCTCCGCCGCAGCGCCGGTTCGACTATCGAGCCGGTTCGATTATCGAGACTGTGTCAACGGGGCCGCCAACGCTGCAACAAGATCATGCCCATCGCTGGCGCGGATGTGGGCGGCGACGCACGCGCCAACCTTAACCATGGCTGCGCCCTCAAGGCGGACAACGCCATCGATTTCCGGCGCGTCGGCGTAGGTGCGGCCGATGGCGGTCCCGTCGTCGAGCACCTCATCCACCAACACATCAAGGGTTTTGCCGATTTGCGCGGTTGAACGCTCGGCGGCGATCTCTTCTTGCGTGGCCATGGCGGCGTGAAAGCGTTCGCGTTTGACGTCATCGGGCACGTGGTCGGCTAAGCTCTGGGAGGCGGCGCCCGTGACGTTTTCGTATTCGAAGAAGCCGGCGCGATCGATCTTGGCGACGCGCAGAAAGTTGAGAAGCTCGTCAAAGTCGGCGTCGGTTTCGCCGGGAAAGCCGACAATAAAGGTCGAGCGGATGGCAAGGTCCGGACACGTTTCACGCCAGCTCGCGATGCGTTCCAACATGCGGTCTTGTTTGGCCGGCCGGCGCATGGCTTTGAGCACCGTCGGGCTGTCATGCTGAAACGGGATGTCGAGGTAGGGCAGGATCTTGCCCGCCGCCATCAGTGGAATGACGTTGTCCACATGGGGGTAGGGATAGACGTAGTGAAGGCGCACCCAGGCGTCCAAATCGCCGAGCGCGTCGCATAGATCGTAGAATTTTGCTCGCACCTCGCGATCGCGCCATTTCGACGCTTGGTATTTGACGTCAACCCCATAAGCCGAGGTGTCTTGGCTAACGATCAAGAGCTCTTTCACCCCGGCGTCGACCAAGCGTTCGGCTTCATAGAGCACCGCGTTGGCTGGCCGGCTGACGAGGTCGCCGCGCAAACTGGGGATGATGCAGAACGAGCATCGATTGTTGCACCCTTCGGAAATCTTCACATAGGCGTAGTGGCGCGGGGTGAGCTTGACGCCCTGGGGTGGGACGAGATCCTCGAACGGATCGGCGCGCGGCGGCAGGTGCGTGTGCACTTCGCGCATGACCTGTTCGTACTGCTGCGGCCCCGTGATGGCGAGGACCGATGGGTGAGCCTGTTCGATGACGTCGCGCTCAGCCCCCAGGCAGCCGGTGACGATGACGCGGCCGTTCTCGGCGACGGCCTCGCCAATGGCCTCAAGGCTTTCATCGCGCGCGCTGTCGAGGAAACCGCATGTGTTGACCAAGACGAGGTCTGCGCCAGCATAGTCGGGCGACAACGCATAGCCCTCCGCCCGCAGCCGGGTGAGGATGCGCTCTGAGTCCACCAGCGCTTTGGGACAGCCCAGTGACACCACGCCGATGGTGGGGGGCTTGGCGGCGGTGCGGCCGCGCGAAAGATCCAGTGTTTGCGTCATGGCGCGAGGGTGTAACAGATTTGGTGGCGGGGGCTAGTTGCACCGCCGATCAACGAGAAACGCATAGAGCGCGATTTCGGCTTGTTCCGATGGCGCGTCGGGCGCTTGGGCGTTGACGGCCTGGCCCCGTTTAGGCTGGCGTTGCCTCGATGGCTTCGACCTTGTCGGGGTAGAAGGCGAGGTAATCCGTGATGGCTGCAACGGCCGCGTGCGGAGAAACATAGCTCCACACGGCGTCTTCGGTGCGCGAGCCGTCATCATCGATCAGGTTCATGTGGCTCGCCTCGCCCTTGTAAGGGCAGTAGGTGACCGTGCGCGACACCTCGAGGCGCGGGCGGGAGACATCGCCGCGCGGCAGGTAGTAGACCGGCGGATAGCTTGCCTCCTTGAGCACGAGCGCCTCAGTGCTGTCGGCTATGACGTCGCCGCCGCCATCTTTGACGATCACCCGGCCGGCGAAGGGCTCAATGGTGATCGGGTGGTCGGGCCCCGGTTCGAGTATGTGGCGTTGGTGGGCGGTCATGGCGTATCTCCGCGATGCTGGGTCATGGGGCTGAGGCGGCGCTGGGACTGACGGTTGAGGCTAGTCCATCCGGGCATGGGGCCGCCCCGCGACACCTTACGATGCGGCTTCCAGCACGCCTTTTTCAGCCAGATAGGGCCGCAGTTCGCCCGTTTCGAACATTTCTCGGACGATGTCGCAGCCGCCGACAAACTCGCCTTTGACGTAGAGTTGCGGAATGGTTGGCCAATTGGAGAAATCTTTAACGCCCTGGCGCAAAGCGTCGCTTTCCAGGACGTTGTAACTGGCGAAGTCGGCGCCCAAGATTTCAAGAATTTTCGCGACGGTTTGGGAAAACCCGCATTGCGGCAAGACCGGCGTGCCCTTCATGAACAACACGACGTCATCGGCGTCGATCAGGCTTTGGATCTGGGCGTTGGCGGCGTCAGACATGGGGCGTTTCCTCTCGAGCTCCTGCTTGCGAGCTAAGGAGCGGCGGCCCCGGCGTCAAGTTTTGCGCTCGCTCGGGCGGTGTTCGCGGCCAGGTGCTGGGGCCTGGTGGTCATGATCATGGCGACGTCGGGTCCGTCATCGCCAAGCGCCCAGTCCAGGCAGGTCTCGATGGAACGGCGCGGTGCAGGACGTGCGCCTCGCGCTTTGATGGCGCGGACAAGCGCCCAAAGATCAGCCGGTGAGCGCGGCGTTCGCCACCCCAAGCGGGCCGGGGCGAGGACTTCGATCCCGAAGACGAGTTTGCCGGCGGCCTTCCAGCGCGTGTGTTGCGCCCTTTGCTCAGGCGGCAAGTCCATGTTGGCGGGCGCCATGACGGCGTCGAAATCAAACATCGCCAGAACATCATCCACATCGGGTCCACGTCCGCACACGCCGATGCCCCGCACGGCTCCTGAGGACCGCAGGGCGTCAAGGCGGGTGAGCAAGGCGTCGGTGATCATCCAAGGAGGCGGGCCATGAAGGAACACCACATCCAAATGTTCGGTGCGCAGGTTGGCCAGGCTCTGCTCAACGCCTTGCGCGACGCCTTCGGGCGTAAAGTCTTTGGTCAGTTTGCCGCCATCTTTATGGGTGCCGACCTTGGAGCTGAGGAGGATGGAGCCGCGGGGCAAGCCGTCGTGAATCGCCGCGCCGAGGCGACGTTCAGCTTCACCGCCACCGTAAAAGGAGGCGCTGTCGAACACCGTGACGCCTTGGTCGAAGGCTTGGCGGATCAGGCGCACCGTCTGGCGTGCAGGCACAAGCGACGTGGCGTGGGGGCCGCTTACGCCAAAGCCCAACGGGGAAACGGGCGGCGTCATGGCGCTTCAGTCGGGCGCGCGCGTCTTGAGCGCCAGAGCATGGAGCACGCCGTCGGCCCCGTCCATGGCGCCTTTAAGGGCGGCGTAGACCATTTGGTGCTGGGCCACACGGGTTTTGCCGCGGAACGCTTCGGCGACGATCTCCGCTTGCCAATGGTTGTCGTCGCCCACCAGGTCGGTCAACGTGATGTCAGCGTCTGGAAAAGCGTCTTGGAGCAGCGCTTGCAGTGTCTCGGCGGGCATGGGCATGGCGTCACCTCAGGTTTGTCACGATAGAGCGATGTGTGCGGTCTTCGCGCAAGGGGCGCGCGCACTTTTTGGGGTCCGTTGTGGTGGATGGCTTGCCATCGCGGTTCAGTCGGCCTAACGCCGGCCAATCACGCGCAACAACCAGCCAAGGGGACCCTCATGATTGACCAGTTGATCCAAACCATCACCGACAAGCTCGGCCTGTCCACTGACGCCGCGCAAGGCGGCGCCGGCGTGATTTTGGCTCTGATCAAAAAGTATGGCGATGGCGCGGCCGTGAGCGCGCTGTTGGCCAAGATCCCTGGCGCAGAGGCGTTGGCGGACGCGGAAGCGGGCCGGCTGGAGAGCGGCGGCGGCGGTCTGGGCGGCATGGTGGGCGGATTGCTCGGCGGCGGCGCCGGGGATGCGGCCAAAGCGCTGGGCGCGTTGCAGGGCCTGGGCATCGACATGGACCAGGGCAAGATGCTCGCCGGCGTGGTGGGTGGTTTCGTGAAGGACAAAGCCGGTGCCGACCTGGTTGACCAAGCGCTCGGCAATGCAGGCTGGCTGAAAGACCTGCTCTAGTTCTTTCCGACAGGTTGGTCCAAGCGCGGAGGTTGTGCGTAGACGGTCATTAGGGACCGGGAGGACGCAATGACCCTCATCTATACACCGTTCTACGCGGCGGCTTTGGCGCTTGTTTTTCTGTATCTGAGCTTACGCGTCGTCGGCGCGCGGCGCGGCGGCTATGGCCGGCCGGATCACCCGGAGGGCTGGCGGTTGGAGCGCGCCGTGCGCGGACACGGCAACTTTGCGGAGTATACGCCGCTGGTGCTCGTGTTGATGGCGCTGTCGGAGCTGAATGGCGCGCCGGCTTGGGCGATCAACGCGCTTGGCGCCATGTTTGTGGCTGGTCGGCTCATGCACGCGGCGGCGTTTAGCACTCAGCACGGCATGTTGATGTTCCGCCAGATCGGCACGGCGGCGACGTTCAGCGCGCTCCTCGTCGGCGCTGTTTTGTGCGTGTGGAGCGTTTTTATCGGCGGTTAGCGCGTTCCCATCAGGCCCGGCAGCCAGCCCTCATGCGCCGCGCGTAGGGTGGAGAGGGGGATGTCGAATGGCCCTCGACCCTGACTGTGGCGATCCAGAACGATTGATACACCTTCGAAATCGGCGTCTGGTGAAACGGCGAATACTCTAGCTTTTTGTGCCATAGCCCCAATGATCTCTTCGTCGTCATTTTCCGCGTTGATCGCCACGATGTAGCGAGCCTGATCTTCCCCAAAGAGTTTACCGAGGTCTCCTGGGCCGTCGCCGTAGTCGATCCAAACACCAACCCCACTCGCCATCGCCATCTCGGCGGCGGCCACGGCGATCCCGCCATCGCTGACATCGTGCACGGCGTTGACAAGGCCGTCGGCGATCAGTTGGCGGACGAACGCGCCATTGCGGCGCTCGGCCTCAAGGTCCACCGGCGGGGGCGGTCCGGCGTCGACGCCTTCAATGCCGAGCACCTCGCGCAGATAAAGCGATTGGCCCAAATGGCCCTTGGTTTCGCCGATGAGGAGCAGGACATCGCCCTCCTTGGCGCCGCCAGTGCGCCCAACCTTGGAGATATCCTCGATCAGTCCTACTGCGCCCACGGCCGGGGTGGGCGGAATGGCGCGCCCATCGGTCTCGTTATAAAGGCTCACATTGCCTGACACGACCGGGAAATCGAGCGCGCGGCAGGCCTCGGCCATGCCTTCAATACAGCCCACAAACTGGCCCATAATCTCTTCGCGCTCAGGGGAGCCGAAGTTCAAACAATCGGTGATCGCCAGCGGTTTGGCGCCCACGGCGCACAGATTGCGATACGCTTCGGCAACCGCCTGCTTGCCGCCTTCATAGGGATCGGCCTGGCAATAGCGCGGCGTGCAATCGGTGGTGATGGCCAGCGCTTTGTTCGTGCCATGAATGCGCACGATCGCCGCGTTGCCGCCAGACTGGGAGCTGTCCACCGTGTCGCCCATGACGGTGCGGTCGTATTGCTCCCAAATCCAGCGCTTGGAGGCGATGTCGGGGCTGGCCATCAGCTTGAGCAACGCTTCGCCATAGTCCACCGGCTCGGGGATGGTGGACAGGTCCAGCGGCTCTGGCTTTTTCGGTTGCGCATACGGACGATCATAGTTCGGCGCATCGTCGGCCAGAGGAGCCACGGGGATGTCGCACACCACCGCGCCCAAATGGGTGAGCACCATGCGGCCGGTGTCGGTGGTCTCGCCAATCACCGCGAAATCCAGCTCCCATTTGCGGAAAATCGCCTCGGCTTCGGCTTCGCGCCCGGGATGCAAGATCATCAACATGCGCTCTTGGGATTCGGAGAGCATCATCTCATAGGCCGTCATGTTGGTTTCGCGTTGGGGGACATGATCGAGGTTGAGGGCGATCCCGACACCGCCTTTGTCCGCCATCTCCACCGACGAGGAGGTGAGGCCCGCCGCGCCCATGTCTTGGATGGCGGCGATGGCGTCGGTGGCCATGAGCTCCAGGCAGGCTTCGATCAGCAGTTTTTCCTTGAACGGATCGCCGACCTGAACCGTGGGGCGTTTTTCCTCGTCGCCTTCGGAAAACTCCGCCGAGGCCATGATGGTGCCCTTGATGCCGTCGCGGCCGGTCTTGGCGCCGAC
>CAZADA010000026.1:0-27817 GCA_964483775.1 uncultured Caulobacterales bacterium | reverse complement strand
CGACAGATTTTGTTGGTGCAAGTGGCCAAAGAAGAGCGGGGCAACAAGGGCGCGGCGCTGACGACCTATCTGTCGCTGGCCGGGCGCTATTGCGTGTTGATACCCAACACCGCGCGCGGCGGCGGCATCAGCCGTAAGATCACCAACGCCACCGACCGCAAGCGGTTGCGGAAAATCGCCGACGAGCTGGAGGTGCCCGACGGCGTGGGGCTGATCGTGCGCACGGCCGGGGCCAAGCGCACCAAAACCGAACTCAAACGCGACTATGACTATTTGTTGCGCCTGTGGGAGACGATCCGCAATAATACACTGACATCGATTGCTCCGTGCTTGATTCACGAGGAAAGCAATTTGGTCAAAAGGTCGATACGCGACCTTTACGACAAAGATGTCGAAGAAATTCTGGTGCAGGGCGATGCCTCGTATCGTGAGGCCAAGGACTTCATCAAAATGCTCATGCCGAGCAACTCAAAAAAAGTACAGAAGTTCAAAGGCGACGAGCCTATTTTCACATCGTTTAAAGTCGAAGATAAACTCGAGGCGATGTATGATCCCGAAGTCACCCTGCCGTCCGGCGGGTATCTGGTGATTAACCAAACTGAAGCCTTGGTCGCGATTGACGTCAACTCTGGCAAATCAACGCGCGAGCGCAATGTCGAAGCCACCGCGCTGAAGACCAATTTGGAAGCGGCGGCCGAAGCCTGCCGGCAGTTCCGATTGCGTGATCTGGCCGGGCTGATCGTCATCGACTTCATCGACATGGAAGAAGCCAAGAACAACCGCGCCGTCGAAAAGAAAATGCGCGATTGTTTGAAAAACGACCGGGCGCGCATCCAGGTCGGCAAGATCTCCGGCTTTGGTCTGTTGGAGTTGTCGCGTCAACGCCGGCGCGCCAGCATCATTGAGGGCAGCCATGTGGAGTGCAAAACCTGCGGCGGGCGCGGCACTGTGCGCACGCCGGCCTCCAGCGCCCTTCATGTGTTGCGCCGCATCGAACAGGCGCTGTTGAAGGGGAAGGCCCAAGAGATCGAAGTGCGCGCCGCGCCCGACGTGATTTTCTATGTGCTCAACGAAAAGCGCAGGCAGCTGGTCGAGTTGGAAACGCGCTATGACGGCGTGGTGCGGTTTGTTGGAGACGCTGAGCTGGTCCCGCCGACGGTGGACATTCGCACGTTGAGCGCACGCGAAGGCGCGTCCGCGAGCCAGGAAAGCGAAGAGCCAAAAGAGGCCGAGGCGCAGCCTTCGCGCGCGGACGGCGATGAGGACGGTGGGTCGCGGCGGCGGCGTCGCGGCCGGCGCAATGGTCGAGATCGCACCAAAGCCGACACGGGCGAAGTGGCCCTGGAGGTCGAAGAGGCCGACGCCGCCTAAGAGACCGCAGCCAAGGGCGCTGCCGTGGCCGGGGACGGGGATGAGGACGCCAAACCCAAACGCCGCCGCCGCCGCGGCCGGCGCGGCGGCCGCGGACGCAGCGCCAATGCGACCGAGGCGCCAGCGGAGGCCGTCGTGGGTGAGACCGAGGCTTCTGGGGACGCTGACGATGCGGCGGAGCCGACCGCGCCCGCGGGCATGGAAGTGATTGCGCTTGACGAGCAGGAGCCCGTCGCGACGTTTGACGCGGCCGCAGCCTCCGTTGATGACGCCGACCTTGACGCCGAACCGGCGAGCGCCGACGACACGGATACCGCAACAACGGACACCGACGATGCCGATGCTGTCCCGTCTGAGGGCGCGGACGCCCCGTCGCCGGAGCCTGGTGTCGACGAACCTGAACCAGCTGAGCCGGTCGACGCCGCGCCTGAACCAGCGGTATCGCATGCGTTGAACGGGGCTCTGGATACAGCGACAAGCAATGGGAGCGCCCACCTTGACGGCGCGGCCGATGTTGACGACCTCGCCTCCGCCCCGGTTGGCGTGACGGTGGACCCGGCGCAAATGGCGCCGGCCGAGCCCGATCCTGATGCGGAAAGTCGGCGCAAGCGATGGCAGGATCGATTGCGATCTTGGGTCAGCGGGTGAAACCGACGTCTGAGACGGGGCGCGCACAACGATCACTGAAATATTACAGCGGCGGACGACGGGTTTGCCTGGCCTCAGCGTTGCATCTAGGTCACACTATGGAGGTCGTCGATGGGATCACGTCGTGGTCCCATCACGTTCGTTAGCTTTGGAGGCTCCATGCGTGCGTTGCGCTGGTTCACGGTCGTCTTGTCGGCCAGTCTGCTTGTTGTCGCCCCGGTTCGCGCACAATCCCTAATCCGCGATGCGGAAATCGAAGAGATGATGCGGACGTTCGCCGATCCGCTGATCGAAGCGGCCGATCTGAGGCCGGACTCGGTGGAAATTTACCTCATCGGCGACGCCACCATGAATGCGTTTGTGACCGCCGGACAGCGCATGTTTTTCAATGCGGGGATCATCACTGCGGCCGATCTGCCGATCGAATTGAAGGGCGTGGTGGCGCACGAAGTCGGGCACATCCGCAATGCCGACTTGGTGCGCCAATCGCAGGGCCAGCGGGCGGCGCTCGGCCCCGCCTTGGCTTCGATCGCCGCAGGCATTTTGGCGGCGGCCGCCGGGGAAGGCGGCGCTGCGGCGGCATTGCTCGCGAGCTCGCAACAGTTCGCAGCGCTGGAGTTTTTCACGTTCACGCGCGGCATTGAGTCGAGCGCCGATCAGGCCGCGGTCGAGTTTCTTGAGGCGACCGGACAGTCTGGGCGAGGTCTGATTACGTTTTTCGACCGGTTCCGCGACCAAGAGGTGTTCGCCCAGCTCTCCTTGGAGCGGGCCCAGAACATGGAGCCATATTTCCGCACGCACCCGCTGTCATCGGATCGCGTCGCTGCGCTGACCTATTTGGTGGAGCGCCAGGAACACCGGGACGTTGAAGACCCGCCCGAGCACGTGCGTATGTTGCGGATGAGCCAAGCCAAACTGCACGGCTTCTTCAATCCTCCCGAACGCACCTTCCAGCTTTATAGCGCGTCGGGGGACGCCTCGCCGGCGCTGTATGCGCGCGCTGTGGCCCATCACAAACTGGGCGAACTGGACGAAGCGGTGGCGAACATGGAAACGCTGATCGCGCGCGAGCCGGAGAACCCCTACTTTCACGAATTGCTCGGGCAGATCTATCAGGAGAATGGGCGGCCAGAATTGGCGATCGGGCCCTATCGCCGGGCGGTGGAGCTGAAAAGCGATAACGCGTTGTTGCGCGCGGGCCTGGCGACGTCGCTGATTGATGTGGACGAGGATACGATGATCGAGGAAGCGATGACGCATCTCGTGGTCGCGCTGAGCATCGAGCCCAACAACACCTATGCCTGGTATCAACGTTCGCGGGTGCACGAGCATCGCGGGGAAGAAGCGCTGGCGCGTTATGCAACGGCGGAGCTGCGCTATGCGACCGGCAACGCACGCCAAGCGTACGAATTCGCCCGCCGCGCCCAGCGCGATTTGCCACGCGGTTCAGTCGAGTGGCAACGGGCGACCGACATCATGATCGCGACCGCCCAGGTGCTGGGCGACCAGCGTGGTCGGCGATAACAGCATGTTTAGGTCAGCGCGGGTTAACATGGCTTGGTTCACAGTCTAAGTCGGTGGGCCATCATCGACGCACCGCGCGCAACCCAAGCCATGTGATGAGGATACGTCTCGTGAAGCTGCTCTTGACCGCCATCGCCGGCGCCGCCGGTCTTTCCTCCCTCGCCAGCGCGCAAGATGCGCCATTTGATGCAGCCGAAGAGGCGGCGATCGAGGATGTGGTGCGCGACTACATTCTGGAAAACCCCGATATCATCCTGCTTGCGCTGCAAGAGCTGGAGTTCAAACCCCAGCGCGAAGCCATCGCCGCCAACTGGGACGCCATCGTCAATGATCCGCGCGATTTCGCGGTGGGACCAGTGGACGCCCCAGTCACGATCGTTGAGTTTTTCGACTACAATTGCGGGTTCTGCAAACGGTCCGCCACGTGGATGCAAGACGTCTTGGAGACCCATGAGGGTCAAGTGCGGATGGTCTTCAAAGAAGCGCCGATCTTCGCGGACCGGGCGGAGGGCTCGGGCCTCGGCGCCAAAGCAGCCCTCTCGGCGATCAACCAGGACAAGTACCTGGAACTGCACTTTGCTTTGATGGCCGAGCGCGGCCAGCTTGATCGCTCCGGCGTGATCCGCGTGGCGCGCGATCAGGGACTGGACATGCGCTGGCTGCTCAATGAAATGGCTGAAGAGCGCCACCAGGCCCACATTGACGATACGTTGGCGTTGCTGGGCTCGATTGCTCAGGGCCGGATGTCCACCCCCTTCTTGATCATCAATGGCCAGCCGGTGGCGGGCGCCGACTTTGATCGACTGAACACGCTGCTCGAGGAAAGCTTGGCCGAGGGCGAGGGCCCCTGGTCGCCCTCGGACACCTGAGCGCGCCTAGATGAGCCCAGCTAACGGACTTGACGGGTCGGCATAGCGTTTCTTCGCCATGCGCCCGGCCAGATACGCCTCGCGCCCTGCGATGACAGCGTGTTTCATGGCGCGGGCCATCCGGATGGGATCTTTGGCTTCGGCGATGGCCGTGTTCATGAGCACGCCGTCACACCCCAGCTCCATCGCCACCGCGGCGTCCGAAGCGGTGCCCACGCCGGCGTCAACGATGACGGGTACGCTGGCTTGCTCGACGATCAGGCGGATGTTGACCGGGTTTTGAACACCGAGACCCGAACCAATGGGCGCGCCCAAAGGCATGATCGCGCAGCAACCAATCTCCTCCAGGCGCTTGGCGAACACCGGATCGTCGGAGCAATACACCATGACCTCAAAGCCATCATTGATGAGCATCTCGGCCGCGCGGAGCGTTTCGGTCATGTCCGGATAGAGATGCTTGGGGTCTGACAGCACTTCGAGCTTGACCAGATCCCAGCCGCCGGCCTCGCGCGCAAGCCGCAGAGTGCGCACGGCGTCTTCTCCGGTGAAACACCCTGCCGTGTTGGGCAGATACGCGACCGTCTCGGGATCAATGAAGTCCACCAGTCGGGGCTGGTCGGGGTCGGTGAGGTTCACCCGGCGCACCGCAACGGTCACGATCTCCGCGCCGGACGCCTCCAGCGCGGCGGCGTTTTCGGCGTAGTCTTTGTACTTGCCCGTGCCGATGATGAGGCGGGAGGCATAGTCGCGGCCGGCTATGGTCAAAGGCGTTTCGGGCGCTGGCTGTTGGTTGGGCTGAGCGGCGTGCGCCCTATCGGTCGTGTCGGTCATGGCTATTATGCGCCCTCTTTATGTTTCCATACACGCTGCGTTGTCGCGGGTGGGCGCACCATGGCCGGGCCTGTGCGGATGGGTCGCCGGTTGAACCCGCCCCCGCAATTGGGGCAAACGCCGGCAAGTTGGGTCTCCACGCAGTCACGACAAAACGTGCACTCAAAGCTGCAGATCATCGCCTCGCTGCTGTCGGCCGGCAGGTCCCGGTCGCAGCACTCACAATTCGGCCGCATCTGCAGCACGCGTCAACCTCCCCCGACGAAGGACACGATTTCGATGCGGTCGCCTTCGTTCAATTGTGTGGTCGCCAATTGCGAGCGCGGCACGATGGCGAGATTGCGCTCAACGGCAACGCCCTTGAGCGGCACGCCCAACTGATCCAGCAATTCTACGAGGTTTGTGGCCTCGCCTGTCTGTTGAGATTGGCCATTCACGGTGATGTTCATGTTGACCTCGCTGACGCGGCGTGGCGGCCCAGCACTGGCGCCAATGTGCACACAACGGCTTGCTTTGTGTCAAAGCATGCTAACCAACTTAGCCATGCCGAAGCCGATTTTCATCCTCAATGGCCCCAATTTGAATGTCCTCGAGCGGCGCGATCCGGCCCGTTATGGCGGGGTGTCGCTGGGTTCGATCGAAGCGCTGTGCGCTGAACGGGCGCACACGCTGGGTTATGACATCACGTTTCGTCAGACCAATCATGAAGGCGTGCTTGTCGAACACGTGCACGAGGCGAGCGAGGAAGCGGACGCGGTCGTGATCAATCCGGCGGCTTTCGGCCACACGTCGATCGCGCTGCACGACGCCTTGCAAATCGTCACGGTCCCGATCATAGAGGTTCATCTGTCACTTCCTGCGGCGCGAGAACCTTTCCGCGCACGCAGTTTCGTTTCGCCCCTGGCCAAGGGCTGCATCGCCGGCCTTGGCCCCTTGAGTTACGTGTTGGGCGTGGAGGCTGCGTGCGCGCTCGCAGGCCCACAGCCCAGCGCCTAAGGAGCGTTTACCATGTCAACGTCCAGCAAATCCCCCGCCAAGGCCCCACGATCGGACTCCGAAATCGACGCCGCAGCCATCCGCGAACTGGCCGAAATCCTTAAAGACACCGGTCTTACCGAGATCGAAGTGGAGCAAGGCCCCTTAAAGGTCCGCGTCGCGAAGACCGCCCCACAAGCCGTGGTGCACGCCGCAGCGCCCGTCGCCCCCGCTTACGCCGCCGAAGCGCCCAGCGCGCCGCCGCCCGAAACGCCGGCCCGGTCCGACGCGGCTGACGCGCGCGCGCATCCCGGCGCTGTCACCTCCCCCATGGTCGGCACGGCCTATCTGTCGCCGGAGCCTGGCGCGACCCCCTTCATCGCGGCCAATCAAGAGGTCAAACAGGGCGATACCCTGTTGCTCATCGAAGCGATGAAGACCTTCAATCCCATCAAGGCGGCCAAATCGGGCGTCGTGCAAGAGATTCTCGTCCAAGACGGCCAGCCGGTGGAGTACGGCGAAGCCCTGCTCGTGATCGGGTAAGCCAATGTTTGACAAGGTTCTGATCGCCAATCGCGGCGAGATCGCCCTGCGCGTGCTGCGAGCGTGCAAGGAATTGGGCATCCAAACGGTGGCCGTGCACTCCACCGCGGACCGAGACGCCAAGCACGTTCGACTGGCCGATGAGAGTGTGTGCATCGGTCCGCCAGCGGCGCGCGAAAGCTACCTGAATGTGCCCGCCATCATCGCGGCCGCCGAAGTGACTGGCGCCCAAGCCATCCATCCTGGCTACGGATTTTTGTCGGAGAACGCTCGGTTCGCCGAAATCGTCGAAGCCCACGATCTGACGTTCATCGGGCCGACGGCCGAACACATCCAGCTGATGGGCGACAAAATCGCGGCCAAACAAGCCGCATTGGATGTGGGCATTCCGGTCGTTCCCGGCTCTGACGGGGGCGTGGAGAGCCTTGCTAAGGCGAAGTCCATCGCCAAAGGCATGGGTTATCCCGTGTTGATCAAAGCCGCCGCAGGGGGCGGGGGGCGCGGCATGAAGGTCGCGCAAACCGCTGACGACCTTGAGGAAGCCTACTCCACCGCGCGGTCTGAGGCGCTAGCGGCGTTCGGCGACGATAGCGTCTACATCGAAAAGTATCTGGGCAAGCCGCGCCACATCGAGATCCAGGTGCTGTGCGATGGCCAGGGCAACGCCATCCATCTGGGCGAACGCGACTGTTCGTTGCAGCGCCGTCACCAGAAGGTGCTCGAAGAAGCGCCCTCGCCTGCGCTCGACGACAAAGCACGTGCAGAGATCGGCCAGACCGTCGTCGACGCCATGGGGCAGTTGGGCTATCGCGGTGTTGGCACCGTGGAGTTCCTCTATGAGGACGGGGCCTTTTATTTCATCGAGATGAACACGCGAATCCAGGTTGAGCACCCGGTGACAGAGATGATCACGGGCGTGGATCTCATTCGCGAACAGATCCTGGTTGGCGCAGGCGAAAAGCTGCGCCTGACGCAAAAGGATATCCGGCCGCGCGGCTGGTCCATTGAGTGCCGCATCAATGCTGAAAACCCCAAGACCTTCGCGCCGTCTCCGGGCAAGATTAGCGAGTACCATCCGCCGGGCGGGCTGGGCGTGCGCTTTGATTCGGCGATCTATGCGGGCTATAGCGTGCCGCCCTATTATGACAGCCTGGTGGGCAAGTTGATTGTCCATGGGGCGACGCGCCAAGACGCCATCTTACGCTTGAAGCACAGTCTGAACGAAATCGTCATTGGCGGTATCGAGACCACCATCCCGTTGCATCGTGCGCTCCTGAACGAGGCGGACTTTGTGGACGGGGCGTACAACATTCGCTGGTTGGAGACTTGGCTCGCCCAAGGCGGCATGGGAGGCTAAGCTCCACACTTTGCTCTCTCGCCAACGGAGGGAGGTTGGTCATCGAGGGATTTGGGCCCAAACAACTGTTGGCCTGTTACGCCCGCGGCGTGTTCCCAATGGCGGATTCGCGCAGCGATCCTCGGATCTTCTTGCTTGATCCTGACGAGCGCGGGATCCTGCCGCTGACACAATTCCATATCGCGCGCCGGTTGCGGCGGACCATTCGGCAAGATCCCTTCACGATTCAAGTCGACACTGCGTTTGATGCGGTTGTGCAAGCGTGCGCTGCGCCGCGGCCGGGACGTGAAGAGACGTGGATCAACCCCAGGATTTTGTCGCTGTATCACGCGCTGCACGAGACGGGGCACGCACATTCGGTGGAATGTTGGCGCGATGAACAATTGGTGGGTGGGCTTTATGGCGTACGCTTGGGGGCTGCGTTCTTTGGCGAAAGCATGTTTTCGCTGATGCGCGATGCATCCAAAGTGGCCCTCACCCATTTGGCGGCGCGCTTGATTCATGGCGGCTTTCAACTGCTCGACACCCAGTTCATCACCGAGCATTTGCGCCAGTTCGGGGCGTGCGAAATCAGCCGAGCCGACTATCACAAGCTGCTGCAGACCGCCCTCGACATGCCCGGCGATTTCAAGGCTCTGTCGGCCAGCGCGTCCGGGCATGACGCGCTCGCCATCATCGATGCAGCGCAAGCCTCCACCTAAGCCGATGCCTGCCGCCTTTGGGTCCGCGCACGGGGCGAAAACGTCCGTAGTGTTGGAGCGTTATACACGCTTAGGACAACATTCCAGTCAGTATTAAGCGGCGGCGACGTTATCGAGGAAGGTGTTGACTGTCGTGTGCAAGCTTTGTGTCATATCCGTTAACTTCTCGGCGGTGCCTTTGACCTCTTCAGCTCCGCGCATGGTGTTCTCGACCATACCGCCCAACTGACGAACATTAGACTGAGCTGTGTCGGCTCCAGTCGAAGCCAGATGGGCCGCCTCTCCGATCGATCCCGTGACGGCGCCCTGCTCTTCAACGGCTGAAGCAATTGCTGTTGAGGAGGAAGCAACCTCGTCAAAACTCTTCAAGACAGCGCCAAACGCTGCGACGGACTGGGAGGCGGTGTTCTGAATCTGGCGCACACTCTGGGCGATGTCACTGGTCGCGCGAGCCGTTTGCTCGGCAAGCACCTTCACTTCGGAGGCGACGACCGCAAACCCCTTGCCCGCCTCGCCCGCACGCGCCGCTTCGATGGTGGCGTTGAGCGCAAGCAAGTTGGTTTGGGCGGCGATCTCCTCAATGAGCGAAACCACGCTTTCGATCGAAGCGGTTTGGGATTCGAGCTGTTTGAAGCCCTCTTCGCAGGATGCGGCCTGTTTGGCCGCCTCATTCGCCGTCGCCTGGGACGACGACGTGCGTGAGCCGATCTCGCCAATCGACGCGCCAAGCTCCTCAACCGCTGCGGCGACGGTTTGCACCGCGGTCATGGCGTCCTCAGACGCCTGGCCTGCGGCATCCGAGCCCTCGGTGGCGGTGGCTGATTCCTGTGACATGGTTTCGGCCACCGCATTCATGGACGCGGCTTCATCGGCCATGCCTTGCAGCGACGTTGCGATCTCTGATCGGAATTGGTGCAACAGCGCCTCCAGCGACTGGCGGCGCTCATCGCCGATCTGCGCCTCTTGCAGACGTTGATCTTGAAGCTGCTTGGTTTCGACCGCCCGATCGCGAAAAATCCCGAGGGCTCGCTCCATTCGGCCCAGTTCATCGGACCGGTTGGACGCGTTGATCTCGACGCTCAGGTCCCCATCGCTCAACCGGTCCATCACCGAGATCATCGCGTTGAGTGGGTTGCTGATTTGCGCTGTGATCCGCAACGCAATGACGAGGGACGCCGCAAGACTTGCGCCCCCCAACAGGATCCAGGTCACCAAGGCGAGCAATGCAGACGAGGATGCGTCACGGGCCGCCTCGCCCAGCGACGCGGCGAAGCGATCTTCGACCGTCTTGAGAACATCGATGCGCGCAGTGGATGCTGCGAACCATTGCGGGCCTGTGACCTCGCCCAAAGCTCCGCCAAAGGCGCTGTTGCGGGCGATGGCGCGCATGGCGTCGACGTCGTCCATGATCGGGCCGCTCAGTGCGTTGCGCAGAAACGCAACGTCGCCAGAGCCGCCGCGCTCTTCGGCGACCGCCAGGAAGGTGTTTTGCGCGGCGCCAAATTCGACAAACTTCACGTAGATGTCGGCCGCAAAACCACCCGAGCCAAAGCCGTTCGCTCCCATGGCGCGCTCAAGTCCAGCGCGTTCTTTGGCCTGAAGAACCGCAGCGTAGGCCGCGCCCGCTTCGCTGACCCGACCATTCAACACGCCTAGCGAGGATGATGTCGACATGGTCAAAAGAGTGTTGATCACCTGCGTGTAGTAGCTCGCCATGTCGCCGACACTGCGCTCAAAATTGGCCACTTCGGATCGCACCGCACTTAGCTTTGCCAATTCACCGGCGACCTGTTGCGCGCCATCAGGCTGACTGGCCTCGTACCGCTCCAGCCCGGCTTGGAAGGCCTGCATCGCTTGATCGGTGGTCGCGCGTTGGGCGGCCAACTCATCGGCGAACCGCGCACCGTTCGAGCCGATAAAACCTGCCGACAGTCCCCGTTCCTTTTGGAGCTCATGCGCCAAAGCGTTGACCACTGGGGCGGCTTCGACGCTGGTGAGGACGGCGTGGGCGTCGAGTTTCTCCTTCGTCGCCGCCACAGTCGCGACCAGCGAGACAATGGTGAGCGCAACACACGGGACAAAGCAAACGGCGAGAATCTTGGATCGAAGCTTCATAACGGACTTCCACGCGCGAAGTGTTTGGCCAAGCGCTCGCACGTTGCATTCGAACAAACGAACAACTTGAACGAGTAAAGGCTAAAGGGGGGGCGTTGATATTTTCTTGCCCAGACCTCACACGCTCAAAGGCGATATCCGGCGCCTCGGGGAACGCCAGGGTTCCTCATTGATTTCATCGAATCTGGGATGAGATCTTGACTGACCATTAAGGACGGGGCGACGAGCCAGCCCGACAGCGGGGGGCTTGCTGCACGGCTGAGCCCGGTCGAAGCCCCTCACGGCCAGGGTGGCGCGCGGCGCAGTGCGGGTGTCGGTCTTGGGGGCCGCCCCCTTGAGGCGTGGAGCCGTGTTCAGTCCAAGGTCACAAGGGCGAAATGGATGTCCGTGTCGGCATCCGATGAATGGGACGCCGCCCGCGTCCAGGCCACGCCCAGCACGTCGCGATCCGATCCATAAGCGATCACCGGCTTGCTGATCGGATGGCCGCCAAGGGTTACGCCCGGCCCCTCGCCGAGCGGAATGGGCTGAATGCGTTGCAATTCGAGGGTGTCGCCCGCAATGAACATGACACTCACGCCATAGAGCATGTCGGCGGCGGCGGGACCGACCGCGACGGGCCGGTCGGTGCGGACGAACGCGATGGCGTATTGGTCTCGATCGGGCATGTAGGTCACCCCAGCGCTGGCGGGCGCTTGCGCCGACAATGTGGGCCGAAAGGAAAAGCGTTCTTCGCGCAGCGAGCCGTCCGCGTTCGCGAACACGACGTTGGTGATACCGGATTCACGCACCACCAAAGCTGTGCGCGAGCGACCTTCATCGCGCGCGCTGTCGACCACCTCGCCGCCGCCGGCATTGCCTGTCAGTGGTCGCCCTGAGCCAAGACTTGCCGCACTGGGCGGCGTTGAATTCAATGCGTTGGCGAAAAACTGGGTGTCACCGCCACTGTCGCCAACGGCGAAGACGTCAGCTGTTAGGCCGCCATCGTGGATGACCACTTCGGGGCGACCGACACGATCGGCCGCAACACCGATGGACCGCCCTGGCAAATCGCTCCTGAGCGGAAAAGCGCTGTGGCCGATCTCGTCGCCAGAACGCCAAACCACCAAGCTGCAGCACGATCGCGGCGGTTCGCCCGGCATCTGGGCCACATGGGCGACCGATATGGCGGGCCCTGAGACCTCATCGGACCTTTCGGTGGATGTCCCTGTCGCGCTCATTCCAGTGCGCGCATATTCGGCCGACGAACTGTCGAGCGCTTGTTGGGGCGCTACGCGTTCAGTATCGAGGTTGATGGTCGTCCCGACAATTGTGGCGTCCCCGCGCGAGTCCGTCCATTTTGCGGCGATGGCGGCGCTGCGCCCGAAAGACGAGCCGGCCGAAACGCTCCCAGCGTACGCCACAGCGGGGTCTGAGAAGCGGACCCGGGTGATGCGCGGGCAACCACTGCCCAACTCTTGGCGCGGCCAAATACACTGCGGTGGAATGGGGACCCCAAACGCGATTCCTGAGCGATCGGCCGCGTGATTTTTGTCGAGCACCAAGATGGGCTGACCGGCGGCGCCCGTCACGCTGACGAAACGCGCCACGATGTGTCCGTAGAGATCTTCCCACACAACCAGAAACCGATCCTGCGCCGGATCATAAATCAAATCCGCGTCGTCTTCCTTTAACGTTGGGGTCTCGGTTAGCGGCAGCAGGCGAACTTGCGCCTGCGCTGAGGCCACCGCTACGCCGACACAACACAGCACAAAGCTGACCAACTTGAACATTGTAGCGTCGCCCCCGGTTAACGGCCGTCTACTCTGATCGCGCGGCATGCGGCTGTCCAGGGGCAAAACAATCCGCGTCTTTGCCTGGCGCTTTTGGCCCAGCGCCGACCCGTCCCAGAAACTCCATTTCGAAATGGCCCAGATTGATGGGGCTGGACACATTGATTTGTGTCCCATTTTTATCGCTGGAGTTGTCGAGGCGTGTCTGTTGATACTCCTGCGAGATCGAGCCGGTCACCAACAACCTCACCGTCGCCGACTTCAACACCGACTTCGTTGGCGAAGACCTCGCCTGAATGCATGTCCGTGAGTGAGCCTCACCCTCCGCGCTACCAGTTAAACACCGTGCCATCGCGTAGACGCGCGACTGGTAGTTGCTTAGGCTCATAGGGATATCGCGCGGCTAGGCGCTCGTCCAAAGTCACGCCATGACCCGGCGCCTCGCCGCAATACAAATGACCCTCATCAAATGTGTAGTCATGCGGGAAGACTTCATTGGTTGCATCTGTATGACGCATGTATTCTTGGATCCCAAAATTAGGGACCCAGGTGTCGAAATGTAGCGCGGCGCCCATACACACTGGCGATAAGTCCGTCGCGCCATGGAATCCGGTGCGCACCTGGTACAGCCCGGCCAAATCGGCAATGCGCCGCACATGGGTAATTCCCCCGGCGTGCACCAACGTGGCGCGAATATAGTCAATCAACTGCTCTTGGATCAGCTGGCGACAATCGTGGATCGTGTTGAAGATCTCCCCCACCGCGAGAGGGGTCGTCGTGTGCTGGCGGATCAAGCGGAATGCGTCCTGATTCTCGACCGGCGTTGCGTCTTCCAACCAAAACAGATCGAACGGTTCGAGCGCCTTTCCCAGTCGCGCCGCCTCGATGGGCGTCATGCGGTGGTGGCCGTCATGGAGCAAAGCGATGTCGGGCCCAACCGCATCGCGCAACGCCTCAAACAATTTCGGAGCAAAGTTCAGATAGGCCCGGGTATCCCAAATCTGCTCCTCCGGCAGCGTTTGGTCGGCAGGCTCGTAGTACATGTCGCCCTTGCCAACGCCATAGGCCGTATCAAGGCCCGGCACGCCAGACTGCGCGCGGATCGCCCCATAGCCCAGTTCCTTGTAGCGCAAGACCTCTTCAACCGTGTGATCGAGGCTGCGACCATTGGCATGGCCATAGACCAACACCCGCTCCCGACTGCGCCCCCCCAACAGCTGATAAAGCGGCATGCCCGCCATCTTCGCCTTGATGTCCCAGAGCGCAACGTCGACCGCCGCGATGGCGCTCATGGTCACTGGACCACGACGCCAATAGGCGCCGCGGTATAGGAACTGCCAAATGTCCTCAATCTGTCCGGCGTCGCGACCAATAAGGTTCGGAAGCACGTGGTCGCTGAGGTAGCTGGCCACCGCCAATTCGCGCCCATTGAGCGTGCCATCGCCAAAACCGACAACACCGCCGGCGGTCTCAATCACCAGGGTCACAAAGTTCCGGCCAGGCGAACACGCATTGACCCGCGCACCTGTAATTGTTCTGTCGCGTTGTGAGCCCATGGATTCCGAGACGTTGAGCACATCGCTGTCTGCCATAAGCACGTTCCCTTTTCCCTCGCCTGCCTTGACGTCGGGTTGATTTGTGTGTTGCCTGCGCAGGCTATCTGACCAATTCCAGCACAATTGGCAAGTGCGATTGTTGTTTGGACGCACACAGCAGGAGACCGAGCGGACATGAGACGGCTCTATCAGCAAGTGGCGGATGCGCTTCGCGAGGAAATCAGCAAAGGCGCTTACGCCGTCGGCAGCCGGTTGCCGGCTGAACGCATCCTGGCCGCCAATTTCCACGTGTCACGCCCCACCGTTCGCGAAGCGATTATCGCGCTTGAGATCGCGGGCTTGGTTGAAGTGCGCGTCGGCTCCGGCGTCTATGTGATCGATCGGACTGGGGACCGCAACGCGCCCGACGAGCTCGACATCGGACCGTTCGAGTTGATGGAGGCGCGCCGCATTATTGAAGCCGATATTGCGGCGGCGGCGGCGGCGCGCATTGACGATATTCAGCTGTCGCGTCTGCATCGTCTGTTGGACCTCATGGAAGAGGAGAACGTCGCCGGCGTGACCGGCGAGCAAGCCGACCGCGAGTTTCATATCTGCTTGGCTCAAGGTTCACAGAACTCCGCGCTGGTGAGCACCGTGGTTCATCTGTGGGACATCCGCGAGACCAGCCCGATGCTGATCACCATGCTCAATCGCGCGCGCACCCAAGGCGTACAGCCGATGATTGACGATCACCGCAAGATTCTCTCGGCTGTCGAACAGCGCGACCCGCAAGCGGCCGCCAACGCCATGCGCGACCACCTCAGCCGAGTCATCGAGACACTGCTGCATGTCACCGAGATCGAAGCGGTTGAACGCGCGCGCAATGAAACCGCTGAGCTTCGTCGCCGCTTGGAAGAAGGATCTTCGTTTTGAGCGCAACACTTACGATGTCCCGGGACCGCCTCTCGCTCAACCCCGATCGCCTTTTTCCCGCCGACCCTGGCGTGCGGTCGATCGCGCGTCGTCTCTACGACGGTGTGAGGGACCTGGCCATCATCAGCCCCCATGGACACACTGATCCTGCCTGGTTTGCGCTCAACGCCCCCTTCCCTGACCCGGCGCAATTGCTGATCGTTCCGGATCACTACGTGTTTCGCATGCTTTACAGCCAGGGCGTCCCCCTTGCTGACCTGGGCATCCCGTCTTGCAATGGCGCGGACGTCGAAACCGACAGCCGCAAAATTTGGCGACGTTTCGCCGGCCACTATCACTTGTTCCGGGGAACACCCACGCGGATGTGGCTCGACTGGGTGTTCGCGGAAGTCTTTGGCCTGACAGACCGTTTGTCTGACGCAACCGCCGACGACTATTATGACGCCATCGCGACACAATTGGCGACCGACGCGTTTCGCCCCCGCGCGTTGTTCGAGCGCTTCAACATTGAGGTCATCGCCACCACGGAGGGTGCGCTTGACGACTTGGCGCATCACAAGACCATCCAAGAGAGCGGCTGGACTGGGCGGGTCGTCAGCGCCTATCGGCCCGACGCTGTGATCGACCCCGAGCATGACGGGTTTCACGCAGCGCTTGAGCACTTGGGCGTCTTAACCAACGAGGACACCGCGAGTTGGGACGGCTACCTCGCCGCGCACCGAAGACGCCGCCAGTTCTTCAAGGGCATGGGGGCGACATCCACCGATCACGGCCACGTCTCAGCGGCCACGGCCGATCTCACCGAGCCAGCCAAGCGTCTCTTGTTCGAGAGAATCGTGCAGGGCTCCCCCACGCGCGACGATGCGGAACTGTTCCGCGCGCAGATGTTGACCGAAATGGCGCGGATGAGCCTGGACGACGGGCTGGTCATGCAGATCCATCCCGGCGTTTATCGCAATCACAACGCTGAAGTGTTCCGCGCATTCGGCCGAGACAAAGGGGGCGATATCCCTCTGGCGACGGACTACGTCACCGCCCTGCGCCCGCTTTTGAATGCGGTGGGCAATGAACCTGATCTGACGATCATTGTCTTTACTTTGGACGAAACCAGCTATGCGCGCGAGCTGGCGCCATTGGCGGGGCATTACCCCGCGCTGAAGCTTGGCCCGGCCTGGTGGTTCAACGACAGCCCCGAAGGCATGCGGCGTTTCCGTCAGCAATGCACGGAAACTGCTGGATTTTACAACACGGTCGGGTTCAACGACGACACGCGGGCGTTCTTGTCCATTCCCGCCCGGCACGACGTCGCCCGGCGCATGGATTGCGGATTTCTCGCAGAACTCGTCGCCGACCACCGTCTCGACGAAGACGAGGCGACTGAACTGGCTCACGATCTCGCCTACCGATTGGCGAAGGAGGCCTACAAGCTCTAACGCGCCAACACAGCAAAGACCGGCCAGCGCAGCTTAAAAACAACACACCGCTCTGGCCGTTGGGGAGGATCACACGGATGCAACCGATGAACCGCAGAGGCGTCATCGCAGGGGCCGGCGGCGCGGCGCTGAGCTTGTCGGTCGCCTCTTGCGGTCGACCAACCACGCAGCGCAGGCTCAATAGCGCCGACGTCAACCCGCAAGACTACCCCAAAGTTGTCGCCGTGCGCCATATGGCTGACATGCTCGCCGAACAAACCGATGGGCGGTTGAGCATTCGCCAGTATCCCGGCGGACAGCTCGGCTCGGAACGCGATACATTAGAGATCACCATCTTCGGCGGCTTGGACCTCAATCGCGTCAACCTCACTGCGCTGAACCCGATCGCGCGGGAGACGTTTGTCCCTGGGCTGCCATTCGTGTTTCGGTCCATCACCCACATGCGCACTGCGATGGACGGCGCGCCAGGTCAACAGATCCTGCGAGCGCTGCAGCGCCATGGGTTGGTTGGTCTGTGCTTTTACGATTCCGGCGCGCGCAGCATGTACAACACCCGCGGTCCCATCCGCACGCCCGACGACATGGCGGGCATGAAGATCCGTGTCCAGAACTCGGAGCTCTATGTCGCGATGATTGAGGCCTTGGGGGCCAACGCCACGCCAATGGCGTTCGGAGAGGTGTACCAGGCGCTTGTCCAAGGTGTGATCGACGGCGCGGAAAACAATTGGCCTTCCTATGAATCCACCGGTCACTACCAGGCCGCGCGTTACTACTCGCGCACAGAACACGTCATGGCGCCCGAAGCGCTGGTCATGAGCTTGAAAACCTGGCGCACCCTCGATGAGGCCGATCGCGAGCGCATTTTGGCGGCCGCGCGCGCCTCAGTGCCCGTGATGCGCGCGGCTTGGGACGCGCGGGTCGCCACCTCCCGCGATACCGTGTTGGCGTCAGGCGTCGAGGTGATTGAAGACATCGACAAAGCGCCCTTCCAACAGACGATGGCGCGCGTATACGAGCGTTTCCTCGACGATCCGCTGTTGAACCTGCTGGCCGACATTCAGACCCTTGAGGACGGGGCCGATGCGTAGCCTCTCGCGCTTGAGCTCCTTGGCCTGTCTGTGGCTGGCCGGCGCCGGCCTGTGCGCCATGACGCTCATTATTTTGTGGCAAGTGTTCGCGCGCTACGTCCTGAACGCCAGCCCCGCTTGGTCTTTGGAACTTGCCCTTTACCTGCTGATTTGGACGGCCATGCTCGCCGCCGCGGCCGGCGTGCGCGAGCAATTCCACATTCGCATCACCCTGCTTGAGGACAATCTCAACGCCGGCCCGCGGCGCCTGGTCCTGCTGCTTTCTCATGGGATCACCGGCGCCTTAGGCGTGTTCCTGACCGTTGCGGGTATCGAAATCGTCGCCGGAACGTGGCTGTTTGACATCCCTGCGCTGCCCATGCCGCGGGGCTCAGCGTTCATCCCGATCCCCGTCGCGGGAGCGTTGATCGCGTTGTACTCGCTCGAGCACATCATCGCGCTGGCCCAAAACACTGAGGTTGAGCCGACATGGAAATTATAGTCCTCCTCGGCCTGCTCTTCCTCCTGTTGGCGCTCGGTGTTCCCGTCGCGTTTTCATTACTAGGCACGTCTGTTGTCACGTTGCTTGTGCTGGACATCACTCCAGTGATCGTTGTCCAGCGCATGGCGTCGGGGATGAATGTGTTCGCCCTTATGGCGATCCCGTTTTTCGTGTTCGCTGGCGACTTGATGTACCGCGCGGGCATTGCCGAGCGATTGGTCCGAGTGGCTGACGCCGTCTTCGGACGCATGCGGGGTGGTTTGGGGCAGGTCGATGTCGGCGCCTCCATGATGTTCGGCGCGGTCTCCGGTTCCGCCGTGGCCAGCGTGTCGGCGCTTGGCTCAACGCTCATCCCCATGATGGAACAGAAAGGATACCACCGCGACTACGCGGTGAACGTGACGACAACAGCCGCTGTTTTGGGCCTCATCATCCCCCCATCGCACAATATGATTATTTACGCCGCCGCCTCAGGGGAGAGCTTGAACATCGGTCGGTTGTTCCTGGCCGGCATCGGTCCGGGCGTGTTGGCCGGCCTGTTCCTCATGATCGCTGCGTGGTTGATCGCCCGAAAGCGCGGATACCCGCGGGGACAATTTCCAGGCTGGTTTGCATTCCTGCGGGCCCTTGCGTTCTCTGTACCCGGCCTGATGACCGCGATCATCATTGTGGTCGGCATCCTCGGCGGGGCGTTTACGCCAACCGAAAGCTCCGCGGTCGCGATTGGTTATACCATTTTGATCGGCGCGCTGGGCTATCGAACACTGGGATTCAGACAGTTTGGCCTGGCGGTGGCCGGAGCGGTGCGCACCACCGCCATGGTGATGATGATCATCGGCGCAGCCGCCGCGTTTGGCTGGATTTTGGCGCTGCTTGAGGCGCCCGCCCAACTGGCCAACCAGGTCAGCGCACTGACCAATAATCCCGCCGTGGTTATATTGATCATCGTGCTAGCGCTCTTGGTGCTGGGCACCTTCATGGACATGGCGCCATTGATCATCATCACCACGCCCATATTCCTGCCCTTGGCCATGGAGTATGGCGTGGATCCGGTCCATTTCGGCATCATTTTGATGTTGGCGTTGGGCATCGGCTTGGTGACCCCGCCAGTGGGATCGGTCTTGTTCGTCGGGGCTTCGATTGGTCAAATCAAGATAGAGCAGGCCGTCAAAACGATTTGGCCGTTCTATCTGGCGTTGATCGCCGCTCTCATTCTGACCACCTTCGTTCCTGCGCTGTCCCTCACCCTGCCCACGCTCCTGGGAGCGACATAATGCGCCGATTGTCCCCATCGACCCTGAGCGCCCTACCCGGTGATGTGGCCCGCCCGCCCTACGACCCGACCAACCTCGACGAGACCGTCGCGCACATCGGCGTCGGCGCATTTCACCGGGCGCATCAGGCCGTCTATACCGATATCGCCAATGCTCGCGCTGACAGGCCGGCCGGCGTGGTTGGATTGTCGCTGCGCTCCCCCACCATGGCCGAGGCCCTCAACCCCCAGCAGGGATTGTTTACCGTCGCAGAGAGTGACGGCCCCAACGAAACACTGCGCGTGATTGGCAATCTGACGCGCATCATAACCGTACCCGAGCGGCCCGAGACCGCGTTCGCAGCGCTCACATCACCCAAGCTCACGACCGTCACCTTGACCATCACAGAGAAAGGCTACGGCCTCGATCCCGCCTCCGGCGAGCTGATCACCACTGATGGCGACGTGGCCCAGGACCTCATCAATCCGCGCCGACCTCGATCGGCTATCGGGTTTCTCGTCGAAGTCCTGCGCCAACGGCGCGCAGCCCGGTCGGGCGGTTTGACGGCCATATCCTGCGACAACGTTCCCGAGAACGGACGCCGCCTTGGTTCGTCGGTCCTTCAGTTTGCACAAATCGTCGACCCGGATTTGGCGCGCTGGATCAGTGATGAGGCCGCGTTTCCGCAAACGATGGTCGACCGTATTGTACCCGCCGCGACGCCCCAAGTCCTGGACGACGCCGCCCAGCGCCTTGGCCTGCGCGATGAGGGACACGTCAAGACCGAGCCCTTCATGCAATGGGTCATTGAAGATCGCTTCGCCGGCCCGCGGCCCGCATGGGAACGCGCGGGGGCGCTGGTCGTCGACGATGTGGCCCCCTACGAAACGGCTAAGCTGCGTCTGCTCAACGGCGCCCACTCGGCCATGGCCTATTTGGGATATCTGTCCGGCTGTTCGTATGTGCACGAGGTTATGGCCCAGCCGGAGCTTTCACGCTTCGTCGGCGCCTTGATGGAACAGGCCATCGCGCCGACCCTCCCCGAGCTTCCCGACATGCCAATCGCCGTTTACATACATCTGTTGCGGGATCGCTTCGCCAATAGCGCGCTGAGCCACCGCACATGGCAAATCGCGATGGATGGCAGCCAGAAGCTGCCACAACGCATTTTGAACACCATCCGGGACCAACTCGCGGCGGACCAGCCCATTGATCGGCTTGCTCTGGTGGTGGCCGCCTGGATTCGGTACGCGGCGGGCATTGACGAACAGGGCGATCCCATCGACGTGCGCGATCCGCTGAGTGACGATTTCCGTTCAATCGCCCAACAGTGTTTGGGCAATCTCCAGGCGCTCCTGGATGGTTTCCTCGGCCTCAAAGCCGTGTTTGGCGAGGATCTCCCCGGCGACCCCACATTCACATCAGCTGTTCGCACGCAACTCGACAAGCTTCACGCGGACGGCGCTCGCGCCGCAGCAGCGGCGTTGACTTGAATGCACGCAATCAACGAGCGCGGCTCGATCAACGCTGAATACGCGCCGCAACCGTGAGCACGTCGCCTGCGCGGCAAGCCTTAGTGTTGATAGTCTGCGCCCATCGCGCTGCGCACAGCCGACGCCTCCCACTCGGCAAGCTGCGCCGTCAACTGGGCCAACACTTCGGGGTTCTCCGCTGAGATGTCGGTGCGCTCACTTGGATCAGCGCTCAGATCATAGAGCGACAACGCGCCGGTCGTCTTGTGACGGTGCAACTTGTATGGCCCACTCACCAGCGCAATGCCATCCTCACCTTTGTACAGGCGCTTGTACCCTGACACGATAAATCGGTCTTCAAGAGCGCTGGTATCCTCGCCGCGCAACGCCGGCGCGAAGCTCATCCCATCCATCGGACGCTCCTGGACGCGATTGGGCAGACCCATCTGCACAAGATCCAGCACCGTTGGCAAATAGTCTGTCGTGCTCGTCAGGGCTTGTGTCCGGCGAGCCGACAGAGCGCCGGGCCACACCACGAGCGAGGGCGTGCGCACCCCGCCGTCATAGTGCTGGTGCTTGTGCCCGCGGAAGGGACCGGCTGAGGCGACCCCATCCCTCACCGCACCGCCAGAGGGACCGTTGTCGCTGGTGAAAAAGATAATCGTATCATCAGCAATGCCCAATCGGTCCAACTCATCGCGCAAGCGGGCGATTTGGTCGTCCATAGCCGTGATCGAGCCGTAGAAATGGCGCTGATCGACATTCGGGAGATAGGCATATTGGGCGAGGTATTCGGGCCCGGCGACAACCGGTTCGTGGGGGGTGTGGAACCACACCACGGCCAAAAATGGCTCACCCGCCGCGTCGGCTTCGCGCACAAACGGCAAGACCCGATCCATGATGATCCGGCTGTTATCGCCGTCCAAGTTCTCCGTCACTTTCTCGCCATTGTGGAGGTAGGGAAGCCCGTCCGTTTTCCATGGATCGCCCGCCACATTGCCAAAGATATCAAAGGGCGTGACGGTCGGGTTCCAGGTGGGCACTGCGCTCTCGGTGGCGAAGGTTTCATCAAACCCGTGCAACCAAGGCGGGGAGTACACCCCGCGTGGGCCACGCTGATGGGCGCGCTCGGCCTCGATATGGCCCAAATGCCACTTCCCGAAAAAGCCGGTGCGGTATCCCTCGTCCTTGAGAATCTCCGCCAAGGTGATCTCACCACGACGCATCCCCCCCGTGTGCGCCGCCCAAATCCCCATCCGGTAGGGATGCCGGCCGGTCAAGACGCTCGCGCGTGTGGGTGAGCAAATGGACGAGGCCGTGTAAAATCGTTCAAGAACAACCCCCTCTTCGGCCATGAGATCGATTGCGGGCGTCATCACGACGGGGTTGCCATTGTAACCCACATCGCCCCATCCCAAGTCGTCCGCCATCAACAGGATGACATTCGGGCGGCCGACGTCATCGTCCAAATCCTGGGCCCACACCGAACTCACATTCACGAGCAGCAGAGCGACGAAGCCCGAGACGACGCCGGGACGTTTATCCATCGTCACGCTCCAGAATGCTCAACAGCTGAGCGCGAAACTGTGCTAGGACATCACTGTACTCATCAGTCCCGGCGAGGTTACGCCACGCATGGGGGTCGGCCTGCATGTCATACAATTCCTCGCCGCCATTTGAATACCGCGTGTAACGCCAGCGTTCGCCGCGCAGCGAGAAATTGTGGTCGGTCCAGTCTTGGCTGCTTTGATTATCGCTGCCGTAGATCGTGCTGAGCGCGTATGCCGGGCCGCCCCACTCGCCATCGTCTGGGTCGACCAAAAACGGTCGCACCGAGTGCCCATCAAGCGATTGTGCGGGGGACTCGGCGTGGTTGAGGCCGGCGAGCTCGATCAGTGTTGGGTAAATGTCCACCAACGTGACGGGATGATTGCTCACGCCGCCCTGTTGTGCGACGCCCGGCGCCACAATAATGAAGGGTACCCGAGTCGCTTCGTCCCACAGTGTCGCCTTGTAGACAGCGCCCTTCTCCCCGAGATGATATCCATGATCACTGACGAACATCACAATGGTGTTGTCGGCGTATGGGCTTTGTTCCAGCGCATCAAGGATTGCGCCCACTTGATCATCGACGATGGAAACGCTCGCCAGATACGCCTGGATAAATTGGCGTAGCAACGCCTCCCCGCCGGCGCGCCAATACATCTCAAACCGGTCGAACGCGTATCCGCGTGAGGTCTCGGGGATCATGTCGAGATCATCCCAGTCATTAGCGAGCATGGGCGGCAATTGAATGCCCTCGAGCGGATAGCGGTCTAAATATTCGTCGGGAACGTAGAGTGGTTCGTGAGGGCGGTTAAAACCAACTGCAATGAAAAACGGTCGATCATAATCGCGCGCAAGGGCCTCAACGACATATTGGGCCTTTTGCTCGTCAGGCATCAAATCCCGATCGGTATCGCTGACATACCGGAATGGTGATCCGCCCCGCCGCCGCCAGCCAGTGTATCCAGGAACTCCCGTCTCTTCGCTCGCTGGATAACGTGGCACATTCGACAGCGCCCCGAACGACAGAAAACGACTACTTGACCCCGTCAGCCGAGCTTGCGTGTTCAGCCCGTCAGTGTGATCGAAGAGGTAAGCCATATCGGGATGAATGGTGCGGTCCGTGTCCGGATCACCGTCCCACGGCCACGGCCCTGGGTCGTGGTGAGCTTGGAATTGTCTCTCACCATCGATTGTTGACCAGCTGCCCGTGCGGCCACCGCCGCCATGATGCACCTTTCCGGTCCCGATGGTCACATAACCCTGGGAACGAAAATGCTGAACTAACTCCGTTGATTGGGCGAGCGTATCATTGTCATTCCACCGCACGAAATTGTAGGCGCCCGTCGTGTGGGGATAAAGGCCGCTGAACAGGCTGTTCCGCGAGGGCGCACAAACGGGACTGTTCGCGTGAGCGTTGGTGAAAAAAACGCCCTTCTCCCTCAGGCGGTTGATATTCGGTGTGATCGCGACCGGTTGTGACGAAAAGCCCTCGATGGAATCGTCAAGATCATCGACCATAATCAAGAGTATATTGGGTCGTTCTTGAGCCGTTGCAGGCTGCAGGCCGACGATTAGGAACGACAAAACTACCGCCATCAGTGGGAACTTCATGGACCACCCCTTGTTACGTGTCCAAAAATGGCGGGCGCAGATGCGCCCGCCAAAATTGACATGCACTAGTAACGGTAATTCAGCCCAATATAGTAAGTCGGCCCGGAGAAATCTAAATCTTGCAATCGGCGATCGTTACCAAGATTAGTAAACGTCGCGGTCGCAACCGGGTCAACAATTGGGGTTTGCTCAAAGAAATAGGACCGTGAGTAAGCGTCCGTAATGTTGCGACCTTGGAAGATCACTCTGAAGTTGTCGTTGATCTCGTAGCCCGCGTTGATATCGACGATCGTGCGCCCCTCGGCGGCAAGATTGTTCAGGAAGGCCGGTTGATTCTCGAAACCGTCATCACGCCAACGCACCGCCGTGCGCGCGGAAAACGGCCCGTACTCGTAGTACACAATGGCGTTGATGGTGTTTTCAGAGATGCGCGACAAGGGCTGGCGCACGCCGCCGAGCTCGCCCTCCTCATTGTCACGCTCATTCTCGACATAACCGGCGATTGTTCCATCTTCGTTGAAGATGGTGTAAAGACTCTCATCGTTTATGACTTCGGTGATTTCACTGTCGATATAGGTATAGTTGACAGCAACGCCGAGCCCATCAAATGGTTCCGGCAAGAATGAAAACACCGTTTGCGCTTGAAACTCGAACCCGGTCACACTGCTGCTTGGCGGCTCATCGTTGATAAAGGTGTTTAACCGAACCGGTATCGTACCAAATTCAGTTTCAACGGCGCCCAATCCCTGAAGCCCACCAGTAACGATGCTATCAAGATCTTTGTGAAAGACCGCACCGGCAATCAGTGTGTCGCGATTGGGCGACCACTCCAGGGACAAATCGAAGTTGTTCGATTCATATGGTTCGACTTGGGGGTTCCCGCCATTGATTGTGAGCGTGTCCACACCTGTCGGGTCACCCTCGTCATTGAGCTCGTTTTCTACGCTAATGGTTCGGTCCAAGAACAACGCCTCGAACCGTGGTCGCGCAATCGTTTTCGACGCAGCGGCGCGTAAGACCAGATCATCCGTGAGCGACACTGCAACATTCACGCTCGGCAAGTAATCGACATAGTCGTTTTCTTCACGCAGCGGCACGAGCTCGTCATCCGCATTTTCGGGATCGAAACTGAACGTGCCGTCGTCATTTTGCGTGACAATGAACGTCCCACCGGTGCCTTTGACGATCAGATCGGTTTGCACAGCGCGCAGGCCAACATTGCCGCTAAAGGGCAGATCAAATGCGACACCGCCGAAATTGGCTTTAATGTACGCCGCCAGAGTATCTTCGAAGATCTCAGAACTGCCCAGCGCGTCTTCGGAAATCCGCTCATCAAGGCCGGTCTCCAACCCTGTCAGAAAGGCGTCCTGCAAGGCGAATGGCGAAAGGTGGTACCAATCGGTGGGGATATACGAGGCGTCGTCGAACCGATCATAGGCGTCATCAGAGACAAAACCGATGCGCTGAGCCTCAAGATCCTCCTGGGTGAACAAATCCCGGAACGAACTTCCCGCGAACCGCGTTTCATCCAGGGTGACGCTCTTCTCGCGTGTCTGGTAGCGCATGCCGAACTCGACCGACGACACAAACCCAAAATCGACCTCACGGTCAGCGTCAAATCGAACGGAGAATGACTCATCGGATCGATCAAGCGCCTCTAGGTCGACCTGGCGCATAGCCAAGTCGGCGGGATTGGCCGGGTCAAAGTCGAGATACTCCACCCCGATCGCCCCAAACCGCTGGCCGGAAGAGAAAAACGCGTCTGGGCGTTCATCACCCGGACGAATGGTCACTTCGGTCGTGTCTCGGTCCAGCGTCACTTTGGAGAAGAACACGTCGCCGCTGAGCGTCCAGGGGCCGCGCCCCCACTCGGCGTTAAAGCCGACCATTTGGGTTTCGATCGTCTCCTCGCGCTCGCGAGGTTCATACTGCAGCCGGGGATTGACGAACAACACATTGACGAAATAGCCAGTCTCGTCGACAGAGCCGGAAATGCCATCGCCGAGGAACTGCTGCGTGAGCGCCGCGCGTTCTTGATCCAGCGTCTCGTAGCCCAGCAACGCATCAACGTGCAGCTTAAGCTCTGGCGTCGGCTCGTAGGTCGCCAGGAATGACGCGCCGTGCCGTTCGCGATCATCGGCGTCAATCTCATAGCTGATAAAGCTGGGCGCCAGCAAAGCGTCATTGTTTTCAAACGGGTCGGGCGTGCTCCCGTCACCGTCATCGTCGAATATCACCTGGCCCAATGGCGTGGTGATTGGCGCAAAGCCATCGATAATGCGCGCGCCATCAAGTTGCGGGCGCCGCGCCCCGAGCGTCTCAGATCCGTCCGTGAAGGCGGCGTAAGAGTAACCAAGACCAATCGCCAGTTTGTCTTCAATGATGGACTGGCGCAGCGACGCGTCGAACCGGGTGTCAAACTCGTCGCCGTCACGAAGATTTTCAGCGCTGCCGCGCAGACCCAGCCGCCCCGTTGTGCGAATGACCGTGTTTTGATCGTTGATTCTGATGGAGTGAAGTGGATCAACGGTCGCGAACTCCACCGTGCCCGACATGCCCCCCTCGATCAAATCCGCCGAGGGTGACTTGTAAACTGCGGCGCGGCTAATCAGGGAGGATGGGAACAAATTGGTCCGCACATTGCGACCGCTCCGGTCTGACGTCACCAAGCGGCCGTTCACCGTTGTCAGGCCAAACTCAGAGCTAAACCCACGGATCGACAGCGACTCAGGTGACCCAACCCCAAACCCGCCCGTGACGCCCGGCAGGCGCACAACGGCGTCGCCCAGGCTGAAGTCTGGCAAATCGCCAAAGTCTTCCGCGGTCAAAGCGTCCAAGATGAAATCGGCTTCGCGTTTGATGTCGGCCGCGCGTTGCAAACTGCCCCTGACGCCCTCAACAACGATTGTGTCATCGGGATCAACGCCCTCGTCCACGTCTTGCGCCAAACTCGCAGCGCCAAAGAGCGTCATTGCGAGACCTGTTGTGCCAGATAACAACATGCGCTTGAAGGGGCGCTCCCCCGCCCGATGAGTTGCGTACATTCAGTCCTCCCTTGCGCCACTTGTTCCCGTGGCCCGTTCTACAAAAAGTGCCCCACCGAAATTTGTCAAGCCAAACTAGCTGACCAATTTGCACTACTGGCAAAATCAACTTCCCCCGAGCGGCATAACACGATGAGCGACGGCGTGGTCGGTCAAGACGCTCGAACGCCGTCAAACCGCCATTTGAGGGACCTCGGGATGGAACTCGACCAACCGCTCAGACTACGGGATGGCCGCCCCCCTTGAGTTTTGAGCGACACCGTGCAATTGGTCAGACAGAATGGGTTTCGATCGGCCACCTCTAAGTCGGAGCAGCCACGATGACGACGACCGGAGAACGACTGCGATTGCAAGGAAAGCGGCGAGAACGCGCACGAGCGCGGGCGACGCTTGCCGCCGCCAGTGTGTTCCTGTTCCTCACGGCATGCGCCATTGGTCAGGACGGTTTGGTTGGTGCTTCGGATGGGCCAACGGGTTCTGGTCACGTCGCCAGTTCGGATGACGCCCGGCCCTACACGCTGCCGCGCGAACGCGAAGTCCCTGCGGTGGTCAATGTGGGCAACCGCACCGCTCTCGACCTGTCTGGCGACTGGGCGTTTTTGATCGACCAACTGGGTACAGGCTGGTTCGATTACACGCGCGGCCGATCCAAAGGGAATGTCGACGCCGACGTCCGCCGTTATGATCGCTCCTTTCTTTGCGATCACGGA
>CAZADA010000025.1:0-28054 GCA_964483775.1 uncultured Caulobacterales bacterium | reverse complement strand
CGTGATTGGCGATGTGGGCATGGCGGGGGTGGCCATCGATTCCATTCTCGACACGCAGATCCTGTTTGATCAGATCCCGCTCGACCAAATGTCGGTGTCCATGACCATGAACGGCGCGGTCTTGCCGGTAATGGCGATGTATATTGTCGCTGCTGAGGAACAGGGGGCGCCTGCTAACCAACTCACCGGCACCATTCAGAACGACATCCTCAAAGAATTCATGGTGCGCAACACCTACATTTATCCACCCCAACACTCGATGCGAATCATTTCCGATATTTTTGCCTATACGGCTGAAAATATGCCCAAGTTTAATTCAATTTCGATTTCGGGCTATCACATGCAAGAAGCCGGCGCCACTGCTGACTTGGAGCTCGCCTACACCCTGGCCGATGGTATTGATTACATTCGTGCTGGCCAGGAAGCCGGACTTGATGTTGACGCCTTTGCGCCGCGACTGTCGTTTTTCTTTGGCATTGGCATGAATGTTTTCATGGAAATCGCCAAACTCCGCGCAGCGCGGCTTTTGTGGGCGAAATTGGTGTCCGAGCATTTTACCCCAGGGTCTGAGAAGTCCACCATGCTGCGCACGCATTGCCAGACCTCCGGCTGGTCGCTTGCCGCGCAAGATCCCTTCAACAATGTGGCGCGGACCTGCTTTGAGGCCATCGCGGCGGTGGATGGCGGCACGCAGAGCCTGCACACCAACTCGCTCGATGAAGCGCTTGCTCTGCCGTCGGATTTCGCCGCGCGCATCGCGCGCAACACCCAGATCCTGCTGCAGACCGAAGCCCACATGTGCGACGCCATCGATCCCTGGGGCGGCAGCTATTACGTCGAAGCGCTCACCCAACAACTCGCCGCCAAAGCGCTGGCCCACATCGACGAGGTTGAGGCTCTGGGCGGCATGGTCAAAGCGATCGAGCAGGACTTGCCGCAAACGCGCATCGCCACCGCGGCGGCCGAAGCCCAGGCGCGCATTGACACCGGGCAGCGCCCCATCATCGGCGTCAACGCCCACCTCACCGAGGACGAAGACGACGTGCCGGTGCTCAAAGTGGACAATGTTGAGGTGCGCAAAGCCCAAATCGCTCGGCTTGAGGCGTTGCGCGCCCAGCGGGACGGCGCAGCCGTTGAGGCGGCGTTGGGCGCGCTGACCCGGGCCGCTCAGGCTGGCGAGGGCAATCTGCTCGCCCTGTCGGTGGCGGCGGCTCGAGCGCGGGCGAGCGTGGGCGAGATTTCCGATGCGCTCGAAAAGGCCTGGGGCCGGCACGACGCCAAACCCGCCATGCTCAAAGGCGTGTATGCCCGCGCGGCGGGCGAGGACACGCTGGTGGCAAAGGCCCAAGACGCAGCCAAGGCGTTTGTCGCGCGCCATGGCAAACCGCCCAAAATCCTCATCGCCAAAATGGGTCAGGACGGCCACGATCGCGGGCAAAAGGTGGTTGGCTCGGCCTTTGCCGACATGGGGTGGGATGTCGTGCTTGGCCCTTTGTTTCAGACGCCTGAAGAAGCCGCGCAAATGGCGGCCGAGGAAAACGTGCATGTGGTCGCCGCTTCCAGCCTGGCCGCCGGGCATTTGACGCTGGTGCCGGCCCTGCGCTCTGCTTTGGCGGACCTGGACAAATCCGGCGTGATGATTGTCGCTGGCGGCGTGATTCCGCCCGACGATGTGGGTGTGCTCAAGCAAATGGGCGCCGCCTCGGTGTTCCCGCCCGGCACGGTGATCGCTCAGTCAGCGCTGGAGATGCTCGAAGGGCTTGGCCCGCGCCTCGGCGCCAACGAAACCGAACCGGCGGCGTGACGGCGCACGGGCGTGGCGGGCGTGTTGCCCCTCGCCCCGTTCTGGACGCCCCCGGCCGACGTCCGCCTCGCTCTGTAACCCGTTGATGCTTCGCGGGGTCGTGACTATCCCCTCGCCAAAACGGACGAACCAGGGCGATAGTGCTCGGCCAAGTGCATTGGGGAGGCAGCCATGATCATCACCACCACACCCACCGTTGAAGGCAAACCGGTGCGCGCCCATCGCGGGCTTGTCATTGGCGAGGCCATCATCGGCGCCAACATTGTGCGCGACTTTTTCGCCGGTGTGCGCGACATCGTAGGCGGACGTTCGGAAGCCTATGAGAAATCCATCCAGGAGGCGCGGCAGATCGCCATTCGCGAAATGGCCGACGACGCCGACCGTTTGGGCGCCAACGCCGTGGTCGGCGTCGACATCGACTATGAGGTCGTTGGCCAGGGCGGGTCGATGATGTTGGTGTCGGTATCAGGCACCGCTGTGGTCATCGACGAATAGGCCGGAGGCCGCCAGCTTCGCGATCAGTGGGACGTGGCCGGCGGTTTGGGCTCGCCCTCGGCGCCTAAACGCGGGGTGTCAACGGACTCCTCGGCAGCGTCGGCGGCCTCGTCAACGGGGCGTTCTGTAGCTGCGGGCGTTGCGCCAGCTGCGGGGGACGGCGGGGCTTGGGTGGTGGGGCGCGGCTCGGGCTGGCCCGCCGCGCTCGCCTCAGGGGACGCCTCAGGGGGCGCCTCAACGGGCAAGCGGCGCGCGTCGCCCAACTGGCGCTGCAACTCGGCAACCTTGGCGCGCAATTTGGCGCGTTCGGCGTCGACTTCTTGGCGGCGGGTGCGTTCGGAGGCGATTTCGGCAAACAGGTCCTCGCGTCCATGCGCGCCGGGGCGGAACAGGACCCACCACGCGGCGACAAAGCCAAACGCAAACGCGACCACGAGCTGAAACCAGTTGTAGACGATGAGCCACATCATGGGCGCTCTCCTGAGGCGGACGCGGGGCTGCCAAGAAACACGAACTCAACCCTGCGATTGGCGCGCTTGGCTTCGACGGAATCGCCGTCGACCAACGGGCGAGTTGCTCCAAAGCCCTGAATGTCAAAGCGATCCGCGTCAAGGCCGCCATTCACCAGGAAATCGCGCACCGTCTGCGCCCGCAGTTGGGACAGCTGATAGTTGATGGCCGGATCGCCACTCGCGTCGGTGTGGCCTTCAATGCGGATGCGTTCGTCGCTGCGGCAAAACCGCATCAAACCGAGGATCTGATTGAGCGCGCTTTGGCTGGCTGGCTCCAACTGGTCTGAACTTGGAGCGAAGGTGATGCGGCCGGAACGCGCGATGTCGCGGATCTCGGCGCTGCAATTGGTTTCCGGGCGTGGGGGGGCCTGCGGCGCGTCGATGGTGAGGGTTTGAGAGAAGCCCCGCGGCGGGGTCCGGGCGATGTGCTGGATGAAATCGCGCTGGGCTTGGGAACGCGCCACGCCATTGATGGTGATGTCATGGCCGACGATCTCAAATCGGCCGGCGTCCAAACGGTCGAGAATGTCGAGGCCAAACTGGACCGCCTCGAGCCAGTCGCCGCGCTCGGGCGCTCCGGCGGCGATCTCGATTGAGGCGGCGTCTGCGGCCGACTGGCCGGATCGGCGCTCGACGGCGCGTGCGATGCCCTCGGCCGTGCGCTGGTCGGGCGCGTAGCCAACCACGCGCCATCGCCCGGAAGGCTCGACAATCGCGGTCAATGTGTAGGGCGACACGCGAGGTACGATGGCGACCTCGTCACGCACCTGGGTTAGGCCGGTGAACAGTCCGCCCGGCTCGCCGGTGGCGTTGCGAACTAGCGCGATGGCTGTGTCGCGTTGTTGTGCGGTTTCCGCATGGCCGGTGACCGTCGCCGTGCGCCCGACAACCGAAACCTGCGCCCACGCCCCATGGCCCGCCCTCTCAAGAGCGCGCGCGGCGCGCGTCTCCAGATGAGCCGAAACGCTGGTCGCGCCGCCGGGGATCAGCGGCGTGTGCACGCACGCAAAGCCAAACAGAAAAAACGCCGCCAACACCACCGTGAGCTTGTTCATGGCGGTCATGTGCGCGGGCCCTCGTTCGCATCACCGCTTGGCTCGGCCTCCGTTGGCGGCGCTTCGGCTGGGCCGGTCGACGTGGCGAGACGCTCCTCTAAGTACTTCACGCGCGAGGTCAGGTACCGATTGCGCCATTCCAGGGCGCGATCGCCATACTCTTCGGTTGGGCGCGCAGCCACAGCGCCGGCTTCAAGCTCGGCCACCCGCATACGCAAGCGGGCGGCTTCGTCGGCCTGGGATTGGGCGCCGGCGAGACGGGCGTTGAGGCGTTCGATTTCGGCGCGCAGATTGTCTTCTTCGCCGCTGGCGGCCTGGGGCTGTTCGGCCAGACGGCGCTCTAGATACTCGACACGAGACGTCAGGTAGCGGTTGCGCCATTCGGTGGACTGGGCGTCGCCCTCTTCGTCCTGCGGCTTGGCGTTTTGCAAAGCCGCCAGCTCTTCATTGCGGCGCTCAAGGTCGGCGACGCGGGCGCCCAGACGCGCCGCCAGGTCTTGGGCCTCGGCCATCGCTGCAGCATCGGGCGGCGCGCCATCAGCTGTGCTGTCGACGTCCTCAACCCCCTCACCGCCGACCCGTTCGGCCGGATCGACTTTGGCGCGCTCTTCAAGATAGCGCACGCGCGAGGTCAAATACCGGTTGCGCCACGTCAGACGGCTCACCTCGCCGGCCGCTTGGGCCGTGTCCCCGGCTTCGGTGCGCATTTTGGATTGTGCGGTTTCCAGCGCGGTCTTGAGTTCCGCGATTTCCTCGCCAAGCGCTTTGATGGTCTCGGCGGCTTGGTCGTCATGGTCGGGCTCTGGCTGGGTGGCCGGCTCACCTGGCGCAGGGTTCGCGGCGCCTGAACGCGCCTCGGCCAACTCCTGTTCGAGCCAGCGCACGCGCGCTTGCAGCCATGGGGGCGCTGAGCCCGGCGCGTTGAACGCGTAACGATCCTCATCGCCTTCGGCCAAAGCGCGCAAGGCTTCCTCGGCTTGACCGCCACGCGAGGTTCCTTGAGCGGCGTCCTCGGCCGCATCCAGCCGCTCGCGCAGGAGTTCAAGCTCCTCGGTCTGGCCGCGCAAGGTTTCAGCTTCGGCGCGGGCGTCTTCGAGCGCTTCGCGGAGTTTGGCCATATCGAGGTCGGCCTGGGCGTTATCTTCTGCGGCGGCGAGGTTGGCCTTCAGGCGCACGATCTCCATGCGCATGCGGGCGTTGTCCGCATCCTGCGAGCCGCCGCCCTGGCTGATGGCCACGGCCTCAGCGGCTGCGCCCATGTCGGCGATCTGGCGCTCCAAGGCCGACAATCGGCCGCGGAGATCATCGGCCGCAGCGGCTTCGCGATCCGCTTGCGCCTGTGCGGCGCGTAAATCCGATTCAAGGCGCGACACTTCGCGGCCCGAAGCGGCGTTGCTCTCCACCTGCAGTTTGGCCGCCAGCCGCGCGGCTTCATCACGGTGGCCGCGCGATTTGGCTTCGGCGGCCTCGACTTCCTCGCGTAAGTGGCGTTCACGCTCGCGCACGCCCAAGGCGCGGATCAACCAACCGGCCAGCGCGCCAATCACGCCGGAGACCGCTAAGAGAACCCAGATTTTGATAATCAACTGGCTCATGATCTCGTCCCGTCCTTATCCGGTTACGCGCAACACCAAACGCGCCAAGCCTTCATCCTCGCGCTCGGCCTGGGCCAGGGCGTTGCCGCGCGCAATCCCCTGCAGAACAAAGTAGTCCGCGACGGCCTGGGCGCGATCCGCCCACAGATCCAGATCCGTCGCATCGGGATCGTTTGGCCTGGGGCTCGTCTCGGCATCCGCCAATGGCTGGGGTGCGTCGCGTATGGCGACACCCACAGCGGTTATGCGCAGACCTTGACACCGCAGGCCGATGCGCACCAGCGCGTCAAGCACCGGATAGCTCTCTTTTTCGATCACTGCAGACCCTGCCCCGAAAACAACGGGCGTGGCGTCGGTGACTTCGGCCATCAACGCCTGGCAGGTTTGCGCACTGGTGATCAGTTCGGCCGCGACCTCTTCAGTTTCTGGCGCGCCAGCCAATTGTTGTTTCGGCGCCTCGACGGACTCCTCGGTCAGGGTGAACCGCTCAGGCAGAAGCTGGCTTTCTTCGTCGATGCGCCGCGCGGCGTCCGCGCTTGCCGCCTGGCCGTCAAGGCGCACCCGTGTGTCTTCAATGGCGACCTCGCCGGTGCGCATATCCGACAATTGTGTGACAACGATGCGCACGGCGTTGACGAACGCCAACTCGTCGGGCGCGCCGCGAGCGACCTGTAGATTGTCCACCACGCCGCCGGGAAACAGCTGACGGGCATAGTCCACAAGGTCTTCGCGTGTGGCGCGGCTGGGCGTGTAGCCGTTGAGCGTCACGCGATCGCCTTCGCGCGTGGCGCTGAAGGTGTAGGGTGAGGCGGCCGGTGCCAGCGTGGTGCGATCGCGCACCACGGTCACGCCGCCGGCCCAAAAGCCCCCGGCCCCGCCATGGGAGGTGAGGACCGCGCGGCGCGCCTCGACACGCTCGTCTTCACGCGGGGCTTCACCTTCAAGAATGGCGACTTGTCCTCGCATGCGCACACGCGCCCAGCTCAGACCGCGCTCGGCCAGGACGCGCTCGGCGTCGGCCTGCAGCTCGGCTTGAATCTGCATCGGCGTGGAGGCGACCTGCCCACCACCAAAGGCGCCGAAATAACCAACCGCCAAAATGGCGACCAGTCCGCCCACCGCAATAAACACTCTCGTGACCATCTCTGCACCTTACCGGGTCTGACGCGACGGCGAAACCGCTTGCGCACACGCCAACGTTCGCACGTGCACCATGGCCCCATCGCCCGGGGATAATGGGTCCGCGTCGGGCGCGGCGACTTAGGTCGCGGCGGCCTTGACCGGGTTGGCGTCGCCGGCGACCAATGCGTCGACAAACCGAACATGACTGCGCAATCGGTACACATCGTCATTGTAGGGGAGCGGCACCTCAAGGTTGGCCGTCTCTTCGAGCACTTTGTTCAAACGCGCGCGCACGTCGTCGCGTTCAGTCAGGGTTGTGGCCGCCAAGCCTTCGCGCTCAAGCTTTCGCAACTCGCCATACCACACGACGATGCGCCGTCGGATACGCCAGCGATACACCGGTGGTGCGGCGCGCACGAGCGGATAGAGCAAGGTCAACGCAGGGATCGCCAAAACCCAGAGCCGGTCCACCAAATTGGCGGCCCAAAACGGCAAGTAGCGGCGCAGAAAGCTCGGGCCGCCGCGCTCAAAGTAACGGTTGGCTTCAGGCGATAGGGGAAACGTCGTCAGGTCCCGGTTGGGGAAAGCCCCCGATGGCGCCAAGATCGTCTTCTCGCGAAAGGTCTCATCGCTGGTTTGCAAGACAAGTGCTTGCAACGCCGGGTGAAAATCCTCGCGCACCACCAATGAAGCGGCCGACACCACCAAGGACACGTCGGCGACAGGTATATCGCGCTCAAGGTCGATCACGCCGCGCGGCAGCACGACATGCTGCAGATAGCCATGACGACGGGCGTAGGCGGGCGCGCGCTCGAGGCTGACCGCGACGATCCGGCCCCCGCGGGTGGCCTCGAACAGCTCGCGGATGAAAGGACGCTCGACGCCGGTCACAAACACAGCGACGTCAACCTGGCCGGTCAACAACGCCTCGGCCGCCGCCCCCCCGCCAGCCTCGTTGAAGACAACGTCCGAGGGACCCACACCGTTTTCGGCAAGCAACACCGACAACAACGCGCGCGTGCCCGACTGGGCTCCTCCCGCCGCCACGCGCAGCCCCTCAAGGTCGCGCAAGTCCGTCACATTGGCTGAGCGCGACGCAAAAATCCAAAAGGGCTCATAGAACACCGCGCCGAGCGATTGGAGATTGTCATAAAGCGGCGTTTCGGCGTCATCGGTGCTGAGGCCGACCCCGCCCTGGACGATGGCGGCGTCAACGCGTTGGTCAGCGTCCTCACTGGTTAAACGGGCGAGGTTTTCCAACGAGCCTTGCGTCGCCACCATGTCAACGCCCACGCTATCTTCGGCCATGCGCTCGGCAATCCGGCTTCCCGCCGCGGCGTACGCGCCATCCGGCGAGCCTGTGGCCAAACGGAAGCTGTCCGGCGCGGCTGGGCGCAACGCTATGCCGGCGACCACAAGACCGATCAGCACAATAACGCCCAGGCCCGCCAGCAGGCTTACGGGCAGTCTGCGCTTGGCGGTCTTGCCATCAGACTTGGGGTCGGCGTGGGCAGGTTCAGTCATGGCGCTCTCCTGGTATTTTTGTGCAAGCGCGGCGAGCAAGCTGCAAGAGGCTTAGGACGGTGAGCGTGCGAAAATTGGGCCGCTGAGCGAACGCGGCCAGTTTGCTGAACAAAGATGCCTTGCGCCGGGAACGAATCCACGGCCAGTGTGGGGCCTCATCAGATATGCGGCCTGCGCAACGCGCTGAGCCGCCGAGGAGCCAACACGTCGGTGCTGACTGGGACCCCTTCGCGCATGGATCGCTTGCGCCGCGCCGCGCGCGCAGCGTTCACGGCCCACGACGAGGATGGGCTTGAAGCGGCCTGTGAAGCGATCATCCAGCTCAATCCCAGCGACAGCGAAGCCCGGCGGCTGCTCGGCCGCCACGCGCTGCGCCGACTGGATTTGCGTTCGGCGGAAACGTTGCTGCGTGAGGCGGCGGCCTGCGAACCCGCCTCGCCTGCGGCATGGGTCGATTTGGCCCGAGCGCTGGTGGACTTGCGCCGCGAAGCGGAAGCTGAGGCGGTCATGGCGGCGGCGGCGGCGCGGGGCGTGCGTTCGGCAGGCTTGCTGACGTTCACAGGCGTGTTGCGGCTTGCGCTCGGGCGCCCTGATGATGCTGAAGATGCGTTTCTCGGCGCGGTGGACGCCGATCCGAAGGCCGGCGATGCGCTGCGTTGGCTTGCCGAGTTGGGCGCGCTCACACCAGGCGAGCCGATCTTTCGGCACATGGTGCGACGGCTCAAAGCCGGCGAGTTCGACGCGAGCGCTCAGGTTTCGGTGCTCTACGCTCTGGCCGAGGCCGCCGCGAGGGCGGGTGATCGCGACGCGATGTGGGCCCATCTTGAGGACGCCAATGCGCGCCAAGCCGCCGCGGTCGAGCCCGGCGCGGCGATGCTCGATACGTTCAAAACCGCCAGCAAAGCAGCGCGGCTTGTGAACCGTGCGCGCGAAACAGGACCGGAAAGCGACCCGCCTTTGGTGTTCGTCCTGGGGGCTCCTGGAAGCGGGGCGGCGTTGGCTGAACAAGCGCTTGGCGCCATCGCTAAGATACGCGTGGGCGGCGCGATGGGCGCCTTATCGGGGCCGGTCTTGTCGCTGATGGGCCTTGATGCGCGCGCCGCTCTGCTTGAGGCGCCGCGGCTCAGTGGGGCGATGCGCACCCAATTGGCTGAGCGATACTTGGCGCGGATCGCTCTGGTTGAAGGGAAAACCAATGCTGTGGTGAGCGACAGCCATGGCGACAATGTCGCGCTGGCCCCGCTGGCGGCGGCGGTGTTCGCCAACGCGCGGTTTGTCGTGGTCCGGCGGGATGTGCGCGACGCCGGCGCGACGGTGTGGCGGCGCGCTTACGCCAAGCCGCGCGCCCATGAGTGCGTGAAGCGCGATATCGGCCGCGTGCTCGCGCTGAGCGAAACCGCCATGGCCAACCTCGCCAAAGCCCGCGACGGGGTCGCCGAGACCACATATGACGCACTGCTCGATGATCCTGTTGGCGAAGGCCGGCGGCTGGCCGACACACTGGGGCTTGATTTGCGGGACACGCCGCGAGCCGCCCACCCACTTGACGGGGGGCTGGAATGCTGGGAAGCGCGACGCACCGAAGCCAAAATCGCTCCGGGTCGTGGCGCTGACTTCGCCGCTGTGCTCTCCGAACTCTTCAAAGCAGCGCAGGCGCCCGCCTAGTCGTCGGCGCGCGGACTTGCTACGCGCATGCGCACCCGCTCGCGCGGTCGCCCACATGAGGATCGCCCATGACCGACCAGCCCCCGCCCTTTGGCGCTTATGCGCCCGGCGCGTTTCACGGCGCGCTGTTGTCCATCACGCGCTCGCTGCCGGCGAGTAAGCTAGGCCGGTCGCTCGCAAGCCCGGTGAAGAATCTGATTTTGGCGACGCGCTCGAACCCCGTGGACATTGAAACCTTCGGCGCCAAGACGCGGCTGCATCCGCATGACAATCTGACCGACAAGCGCGCTTTGGTGACGCCGCAATTGTTCGACCCGGTTGAGCGCGCTGCGCTCGCCGAACGGTTTGGCGATCGGTTCTGCTTCATCGACGCCGGCGCCAATACCGGTTTGTACTCGCTGTTCGTTGCGGCGGCGGTTGGACCCGGCGCCAAGGTCATCGCCATCGAACCCCAGCCTGTGATCCGCGAACGCTTGGCGTTCAACATCGACGCCAACGGATTCTCGCAAATCAGCCATGCCGACGTGGCGCTCGCCGAAGGTCCGGGCGTGGCGCATTTGGTCGTGCGCGCGACCAATCTGGGGTCCAGCGGCTTGGCCAGCGGCGACGGCGCGACCGAGCAGATCATCGATGTGCCGACCGCTGGGCTGTTGGAGGTCATGGACGCACACGGCATAGAGCGGGCTGATGCGCTGAAGATCGACATTGAGGGGGCGGAAGATCGGGTTCTGCCTGGCTTTTTCCGCGATTGCCCGGTTGAGCGCCTGCCCGGCCTGATCATCATGGAGACGCTCAGCGACAGCTGGCAGGTGGATTGTGTGGGCCTGGCCAAGCAGATCGGCTACCGCGCCGTCGGCCAAACCCGCCGCAACATTCTGCTTTCACGCTGATCGGATCCAACTGAACACTGTTTTGTGCTGACGCGCGTTTGGGCTCGCGGGATTGTCCACAATCGGCTAAGCACTCGACCACTGGGTGGCGCGGACTGAGGAGCGCGGGCATGGCTGACGAAAATAACGCGGTTGGCAAAGGCAACGACACGAAGGGCGGCGGGGTTCCACTTGCTGTGGCGCTGTTGGGCATGGCGGTCGCTGGGGCCGCCGGTGTTGGCGGCGCCCATTTGCTCGACAAACGCCAAATGACGGCGCTGCAAGAGGGCGATGGCGGGCTTGCCGGCCAGCTTGAGGCGCGGGCGACCGACGACGCTGCGCCGGTGGGCGCTCGACTTTCCGCGTTGCGGATGCTGGACCCGCTGTCGCCTGAGCGCGCCTCGGCGGTTGCGGCTGAAATCCTGGTCAGCGACACAGCGCCACAAGCTCTGGCCACCGGGGCGCTGCCGTTCTTTACGCCGGGTGATGCGGATACAACGCGCAAAGCCGTCACCGGGGTGGCGAAGCGACTGGCCGCCGAGAACGGTCTGACCGTTGACGAAGCCCAACTGTTTTTTGCCAATTTTGGCGCCGATGACGCCGATGTTTTGGGTGATGCGCTGGCGGAGGCGCTCGCCGCCGGGGACGGCGACGCCACAATGGCGGCCGCGTTGGCCGCCGGGGCGCTGCCCGACGGCGCCCTGGAACGCGTGTTTTTGAGCTGGGCGGACCGGGCCGAACCGGGTTTACGGGCCGCAGCCTGGCAGCACTTTGCCGTCGATACCGCTGAGGGGTTAAGCGAGGAGGCGCGCCGTTCGCGCTTGGCGGCGCTCATCGCCGCGGCCGAAGCGCCCTTCGCCCATGGCCCAGCCGCGGTCATGCCGGAAAGCGCGCTCGCCTCGCCTGAACTTTTGACCAACCTCCATCAAGCGGCGACCCGCGAAGAGTATTGGACGCTGCAAACCCTGCGCGACACGGATCTCGCCGCCGTTCAAGATGCTGAACTGACGGCGTTCATCGACGACTTGATGACGTTTGATGGCTATCTGGACTACGAAAACCTCTACCAGATGACGTTGAACTACCCGACCCCAGCCGCGTTTGTCGCCGGTTTCTCTGCGCAAGGCATCGCCGAGCGCGACCCCAGCCGCGCGCACCGCACCGCGATCGGGCATGTCATGTCGGCTGATCTGACCACGTGGACCGAGGTGGTGGCTCCCGCCTTGGCGCGCGACAACGCAACATCCGACAGCGCGCGCGCCGGTCAGGCCCTGATCGCCTCGGCCTGGACCCATGCGCTTGCCGACGCCGGCCAGACGGGCGACGACGCCAACGCGTTGGCTGAAGCCACGGTGGCTGGGTTCATCGCGAACGCGGACGCCTTTGGCGCTCCGCAGGCGCTCGAAGCGATCGCCGGCCTGATGGACAGTGTCGAGTCCTACGATCTCGACGCCATGCTGGCGGCCACGGCCACCGCGTTTGCCGGCGCGGGCGATTCGGACGCGGGTGCGCTCTTGCTTGAGCGACTGATGCGCGAAGCGGTCAACAGCGCGGCGCAGCGTGAGGCGGAGGTGTTTCGCAGCGCCGAGTTTTCGGGCCTATCGCCCATGCTTGACGCCCTCGAGGGGGCTGATCGGGACGGGGCGGCGACCATGGCGCGCAGCGTCGCCATCTACGCGGCCAACGCTTTGGGCGCGCGCGGCGTCAACACCCCATCGGTGTACACGCCCATGCTGAACGACAAAGACTCGTTGGGCGACGCCATCAAGCTGTTGTTGCGCGCGAGCGAACGCGACGTCGACGACGGCTTGCGCGGCATCGCGCTTGACGCGCTTACCCTGCTCGCGCGGACCATGCCGGACACCATCACCACAGGCCGCGTGGCGTTGGAATCGGCCAACCTCTCTCAGCTTGGCGCGAGCATTGGCGGCGAATCCAGCCTGGCGCCGCTGCTGGAGAGCCGCGCAGACGCCGTGGCGCAGGCCGGCGCCTCGCTGACTGCATGGCGCAATGAGATGGCGGACGCGGCGCTGGACGTCTCGGTCGACAGCCCGCTTGCTCTTGGCGACGCCGTTGGGGACCAGGGCGGCTCGATTTGGCTGCGTTTGCCGGCGGCGGACGCCGCCAGCGCCGAGGTGACCGAACTGATCACCGCCGCCACTGTGGCGCACTACATCATCGCCGACGCCGAAGGGGCGGTGTTTGATCACGCCAGCGGCGCAACGGGTGCTGAATTGCGATTGGCCGCACCTGCCGAGGCGAATGGCGACGCCTATGCGCGTTTGACATTTGAGTCTGCGCCCAGCAGCGCAGCGCAAGTGACCGCAATCACCGCCAAGCTGTTGGATCTTGAACAGCATGACGACCGAAGCGGGCCGATGAGCGTGCTGGTGGGCGATACTCTGGTTTATACGTTCACCGATCGACACGACGAGGGGTGGCTTTCCTTTACCGCTCCGCAAGACGGCGACTTCGCCATGCGGACCTTTTCGCTCGGTGACGGCGTGGACACGCGGCTGCACGCCTATCTCCCCGGGGAAAGCGAGCCGCTCGTGTACAACGACGATACCGATTTTCTCGCATCGTATATCCTCATGTCATTGAGCGCCGGCGACGCCGTGGAGATCCGGGTTGAGAACATCGACTCGCCTGGCTCGGCGCGGCTCGACCTCACCGCTTTGCCGCCAACCAGCGATCTGGGCGCCTTTCCAACGCGCGAAGCGGCCCGAGCGTCGGCCCTGGATGAAGAGTTCGCTTTCCGCTTGGAAGAGGACGCCATTGGATGGCTGACCTTCACGACGCAGGCCGAGGGCGATGTGGTCATCCGGACCGACAATCTGTCACCCGACGCGGACACCACGCTGGAGGTCTATCGCGGTGATGAACCGTTCGCAGCGACCGAAAACGACGATTATTTCGGACTGGCCTCGCAGGTGACCTTGAACGGCGTCAGCGAGGGCGAGACGTTCACCGTCCGGGTGCAAAACATCGGCGAGCGCGGTCGGTTTACCCTGCACGCGGAGTTGCTGACGTCCGGCGAGTCGCTCGATCCGTTCGCGGCGCGCGGCGATGCGCCTGTGTTGACGCTCGGTGAACCGCTCACGCTCAACAGCCGCGAAGTGGGCCTGGCGCAACAGGCCGGCCTGGTGCGCTTTGTTGCGCCCCAAGAGGGTCGCTACACCATCCGCACGCGCGATCTTGGGCCGGACACCGACACCATCATGACCGTGCGCGACGTCGCGAGCGGCGAGGAAATCGCCTACAATGACGATGCTGGCGACGGCGGCCTGAACTCACAGGTCACCTTGACGCTCAGCGCGGGCCAGGAGGTCGATGTGCTGATTTCTGAGTACAACCCAGGCCTTGGCGGTCGGTTCGTGCTGGAAGTCACGCAATAACCCTCGGTGCGGGGTCGCCCGGATCACCGGCCGGCTCCGCATCGCCCAACTGCTTGAGTGCGCCTATGACTAGCCCGCCCCTCGCCGCGCCTGGCGAGGCCCCCGATGAAGTGGTGCGGCGGATCACCGAACGCCACGACGCCAGCTTTTCCTTCGTGTTTGACGCCACCGCCATTCTGGAAGAGCGCAACACCGGCTTTCAAGATGCGCTGGTGATCGACACTCTGCGCCATGGGCGGGTGTTTTTCCTCGATGGTCTCACCATGCTCACCGAGCGCACCCATCATGTGTATCACGAGGCCATGGCGCTGGCGCCCCTGTCGTGTGTGGACGCGCCCAAGCGGGTGTTGATCGTGGGCGGCGGCGATGGCGGGGTGGCGACAGAGGCCTGCAAATGGCCAGGCGTCGAAGAGATTGTTGTCGCCGACCTTGATGGCGAGGTGGCGACGATCGCCAAGCGCTGGTTTCCCGACGTCGCCAAGGGCTTTGACGATCCGCGGGTCCAGCTGCGCGTGGGCGATGGGGCGGCGTTTGTCGCCGAGCACTCTGACGCGTTCGACGTCATTGTGGTCGACAGCACCGACATCACCTTGCCTGACGAGGTGGCGCCTGACAGTGGCCTGGTCGCCTCCCCGCTCGCCACGCGCGCTTTCCACGATGCGCTTCGAGGCGCCCTGCGGCCGGGCGGGGTGGGCGTACAGATTGTCGGCAGCCCGGTGTTCTATCCCTCCTCGATCCGACTTGCGCTGGACGTGTTTGCGCCAGCCTGGCCGCACTTCACCTTCATGGCGATGCCGACGCCATTTTACATCACCGGGCCGTGGGTGGCGGCGGTCTTCGCCAAAGACCATGAGCCTGAACCCCGACACTGGCGGTTGGGGCCGGATGCGGATCTTCAGTTCATGTCCCACGCCATGGCCCGCGCGGTGCTAACCCTGCCGGCCGATCTTCAGCGGCAACTCGACGCGCCCCGGTGATCACGCGGCGCCCTTGACGGGGCGGGCCGGCCTGGCGACGACTGGTCGTAACAACGATTGGGAGGCTCGCCATGACCGTTCACATCCTTAAACCCAAGGCCAAAGATCTTGGCGGGTTCACGGTGCGGCGGGTGTTGCCACAAGCCCAGCGTCGGCATGTGGGACCGTTTGTGTTCCTCGACGAAATGGGGCCGGCGACCTTCGGCCCAGGCCAAGGCATTGACGTGCGTCCCCACCCCCATGTGTGCCTGGCGACCATCACCTTCTTGTTTGACGGGGAAATCTTGCATCAAGACACCACCGGCGCGGTGCAGCCTATCCGGCCGGGCGACGTGAATTGGATGCACGCCGGGCGCGGCATTGTTCACTCCGAACGCGTGCGGCCCGAAGTGCGCGCGGCGGGCCAGCGAATGCACGGCCTGCAGGCCTGGGTGGCGGTGCCGGAGGGGGTGGAGGACTCCGATCCCTACTTTGATCATCAGCCCGCATCGGCCCTGCCCAAGCTGCACATGGAGGGCGCTGACCTCACAGTGATCGCCGGGCGGGCCTATGGCCAGCGCGCGCCGACGCGGGTGGAAAGCCAGCTGTTCTATGTCAACGCGCAATTGTCGGCCAATGCCCGGCTCGCTTTGCCGCATTCAGAAGACCACGAAGAACGCGGCGCCTATGTGGTGCAAGGACCGATTGTTGTCGACGGTCAGACGGCGGAAACCGGCGAGTTCGTCGTGTTTTCAGAACACTCTGGCGTCGCTCAGGCTGGAGATGCGGGGGCGCACCTGATGCTCATGGGCGGCGTGCCGTTGGGCGAGCGCTTCATGGAATGGAACTTTGTCTCGAGCCGCAAGGAACGTCTGGCCCAAGCGCGCGAGGATTGGAACGCATCGGCGCAGGCGAATTGGCAGGGCACGCCCTTCACTCTGCCCGAAGGAGACAATCAGGAATACATCCCGTTCCCGGGCACGGAGTTTTCCGGCGTGGTCGAACCCACCGAGGATTGCCCGTTTACGTAAGACGGATGACGGGGCGGCGCGTTTGGCTGTGCTCAGCTTGACGGCGCGGCTTGATCGTCCAGGCATGGCCCGATGTGCTCACCAACGATGGCGGCGGTTGCATGCTCGGTTTCGCCCGTTGCAGCGACGTCCATGGTCATGGCCAGGTTAGCGTCCACACGCTGACCGGAAGCGGCGGCGGTCATCACCACTTCGGCGACCATGGTGTCCTTGCCTGCGCTGCAGGACACGGTGACGTTCTGGGTGCGTCCCGCGTCGGAGAGCGCCCTGCGCTCCAGCGTGCAATGTCCGTCGTTCATACCCAAAAACGCCAGGATATCGCGCTGATAACTGTCCGCGCGCAAGCAGCTCACATCGGTTTGGGTGAAGGGCTCTTTGGTTCCGCCGGCCTGAGCGTTGATGGTGATGCGCCACTCACCTGGCTCCACTTGCACGGGCTCTTGGGCCGCAGCGGAGGCGGCCATCGCCGACACGCCCGAAACCAAAGCCGCCATACGAGCCGATCCGGTCACGCGGCGCCCTCACCATCAACAGGTCGACCCAGCGCGCGCCGCACGCTGGGCCTTTCCTTGCGCCAACTAGCTCTCTTCGCTCGTGCACGCGCCAACGCGCGTTGAGGCGATCGTCACGTTGACGACGATCGGCGGCATGTCCAGTCCGGGGATCGAGCCTGACATCTCCATGCCTCCGTCGAGGCTGTCACCGCCATCGCCCACGTCGAACGCGGCCTGGCCGGCCATCGTCACGCCCTCGCTGTTGCACAGCATGTCGAAGCTGACCCGCGTGCTGGTGGTTTGCAGGTTGTCGATCGAGCAGCTGTCGTCTTCCAACTCAAGCAGCTCTCTGGGATCGAACTCAGCGTCTTCTTCGGTGATGCAGCTGGTGTCGGTTTCGGTCTCCGGGCCCATGGGCATGGGGCCCGACATGGTCATGGTGGTGGTCGCGCGCCATTCACCTGGGTTCAGACGCGGGTATTCGGTGTCATCTTGGGCCAGGGCGGGCGCAGCGGCAAAGCCGGCCAAGGCCAACACAGCGATCAAAGACTTCATGGTGTTCTCCAATTTGGCGGTCGGCCCTGACGCCCCCCGCAGGTTCTACACTTGGCGCAAATGCGGCATGACTGTGGCCCCGTTCCGTTGAGATCACAGCCATTGCGCCGGGTTGACGTTCAGGCTTACCGCAGGCCTTCGCCAGCGTCCTCGGCCTCGCCTGTCGCCGCATCGGGTTGGTCGGTTTCCCCATCGGGATTGTCGGGCGCGCACGCGCCGAGGCGCTCAGACTGAAGGACACCGACCAACGTCATCAGGGGCGTTTCGCCGCCAACCAACGCCGTCAACTCGATGCGCCCGCGCAACTCATCGCCATCATCGGTGGCGAACATGGCGGGCCCCTCGAGGGGAATACCCAGAAGGTTGCACGCCATGTTGAAGTTGATCGATTTGTCTGTGGTTTGCGTGTCAGACAATGTGCAATAATCTTCAAGATCGAAGAGCTGATACAATTCGCCCGGCTCGAGCTCAGCATCATCTTCGGTTAGGCAAATCTCTCCGCCATCTTCCCAGGGAATGGGTAAACCAGTCACAATGCTAGTGTAGCGCCACTGACCCGGCTCAACGCGGGGATTGACAGTTTCGTCCTGCGCCCGCGCAGGCGCGGTGGCCAGGGCGATCACGCAGGGGGCGGCGACAAGGCCAGCAACCAACCCATTCATCATGCACTCTCTCTCAACAGCGGCGCGCAGCCGGTTACGCTTGCGCTATGAATGCGCGATGGACCTGAACTGGACCAGAACGGACTGCATGTCGTTTTGTTAATGCGCGCCCGGGGCGTGGTCTCGGCGACTCCCTACCCCGTTGATGACATTGACTTTTTAATGGACAGCCCCGTCTTACTGGATAGGCCCGTCGTTCTTGCGTAGCTCGCAAGACAGGTTTGCGGCGTGTAGCCTGCGCACGCCGTGTCGTGGGCGTAGGATGGCTGCGATTCGGGTTTTCTCTCCGACGCCCCCATGGGCTGTGGAGATGTCTGTGTGGCCGCACACGCTGCTCATGGCCGCCGTGTTGACGGCGGTCGCTCCGGCCTTTGCCCAAGAAACGCGGCCGACCCAAGAACTGGTCTGCAATGGCGGATCAACCAATCAGATCGAGGTCTGGCGCGACCACGCCGCTGACGAGCAGCCACGCACCCACATGACGGTGACGTTCAAATGGGTCGCCTTGGACGTTCCCGGCGCCGCGCCAGCGCCCGGTGAGTGCGCTTGGGTGGGGCGCGCATACAAGCAGGACGAGCCCGACATTCTCAAATTGAGCGCCGACTCGGTGACCTTCACGTTTCGCATTTGGGGCGATGGGACGCTGGTGCGGCATCGCAATGGCGTGCATCTGGCGCCGGAGCATGTGGGCTCAAACGAAGACGCGCAGGATTTCTTGCATGTCGTCGATCGCGTGATGATGGGCGGTGTGTTCACCGTGCATGTCGATCCCGACGGGCGCCGCGCTTTGGTGGTCACTGGCGTGGTTCGCTAGCCCTCCCGGGCAGTCTCAGCGTCGGCGTTGGGCTTCATGTGTTCAAACACCTCCGCGGCAGTGCGTTGCGGCAGCTCGGCCATGATGGCGGCGCTGTCGCGGGGCGTCATGGCGGCGAACAATTGCGCAATTTCAGAAGGCTCAACGTCAATCAACAGGGCGGCGGCCTGCTTGGGGCGAGCGTTGCGCAACACATCGATGCGCCGTTCGGCGGCTTCCCCTTCGAGGGCCGATAGCCGGTCGCTTTCGGCCGCAACCGCTTCGCGCAGCGCCCCCAACCGCTCAGCCTCGGCCTTCAGGTCGCGCGCAGCCGCGTCGAGCTCCTGGCGCTTGGCGACGAGTTCGGCGGCGTAGGCGTCGAGGCGGACTTGCAGGTCTGCGGCGCGAGCAAGGGCCCGCTCGGCCGGCTCGAACGCGGCGCGTGGGGCGGGCGCATAGCCAGCGATTTGTTCGGCGGCAGCCCGTTGGTTGGCGCTGTGGCACTCGCCTGTGGGCGCCAAGGCGTCTTGCGCCCAGGGACGCTCGTGCTCGCCAAACTCGCGCGCGGATGAGGGCGCGAGCACCGTAACGCCGGCCAACAGGACAGGGATGGCGATAAGCCGCGATCGACGCGGCGAGGCTCGTGAAACGCGGTGGGTCATGCGGCGTCCTTTGCCGGAGCAGCCTGAGGCGGCGCGCCCTCTTGAGGTTCGGGGGCTTGTGTGGGTTCGGCGGGCGCTGTCTCACGACGCGCAGCGACCCGCACCTGATCGAGCTTGACGGCGATGCGGCCGTTCTTGGCTCCCACGGCGCCTTCGCCAATGCCAATCGTCTTGCAGGTCAGTGTGGCGCGTGCGGTCGGCCCTTGCGCGCGCAGCGGCAGCACATCGCCCGGCTTCCACGCCATCACCGTCGAGAGCCGGGCGGGCTCGGCAGCCATGCGCGCGGTCAAGCGTACGGGCGCGGCGGCCAGACGTCCCGTCAAGCGCTGGTCCCAATACGCATCGCGCCCAAGACTTTCGCCGAGGAACATCTGGCCCAGCTGGGCGCGCGCCGGCTCGAGCGTCGTGTACGGCACAATCACATCGACATGGCCGGTCTGCCCGTCCACATCGAGGCGAATGCGCGCGCGGACAGCGGCGGCGGCGCTGCGTGCAATCATGGCGAACTGCGGATTGGTCTCCACCCGCTGGATGGTAAAGGGCGTCGGACGCAAGGGCGCAAATTCGGTCTCCAGCATCTCGCACAGCGTCTGGAAGATGCGCTGGGTGAGCCGGCGTTCGATGGGGGTCGGCGCGCGCATTTCCAGCACACGGTCGGCGCTCGGGGACTCACCGCCGAGCAGAATTTCAACGATCGAATAAATCAGCCGTTGGTCGACCGCGATCACGCACTCGCCGCCCCATTCTGAAGCGCTCACGATCGCGAGAAGGCAGGGCAGTTTCACCTCATGCGCCATATCGCCGAACCGACCCGGCTCCACACTCGTCAATGAGGCGTCGACCTGGGTCGACATCATTTGCATGAGGCGCTCAGCGAACTGGCGCACCACGCGGTCGAGCACGACGTTGAGCATGGGCAGGCGCTCATAGCGGGCGATCGCTGCGTCGGCCATGCGCTCCATGACGGCGGAGCCGCGCGGGGGCGGGGCGTGGCGCTCTTCGACATCGGCGTCAGCGGCCATGGTCGGCGGCGGCTCAGCAGCCTCGGCGCCGAAATGGGCCGACAGCAGCGCTTGCAGGCTTTGCGGTGAGCCCTCGGGCGGCGGTTCGCCGGCCTCGTTTGTCTCCACACCTTCGGCGGGGGACGTGGGTTCGGCCGGCTGATCGTCTTGGCGGGGCGGGTCGTTTTCGGGCTGTGGGACGGCGGTCATTGGCGGATAAACTCCACGATCAACACATCTTCGAGGTGCTCCGCCTCGGGGCCGAGCACCAACTCGGCGCGACGGCGCAGGCCGGCTCGCAATCGTTCAAATCCAGATGCGCCGAAGAGCTCTTCGGCTTGGAGGGCGTGCAGATACCCATTGAACACATCAAGCAGCTCGCGCTCATGGGCGGCGATCGCTTGCGCCGAGGCTGGATTGCTCGCTTTGAGCGTGACGCGCACTTTAACAAAGTGGGGCCTGGCCCCGTCGGACAGGTTCGCCACCACCTCGGGAATGGGCACATACATCCCCTCGGCAATCTCCGGCCTGCTGGTTTCTGGCGCCGCAATGGTGGCGGCGATACGGCCTAGCGGGCTGGCGATGAGCAAGATCGCGGCGAACACGGCCGCGCCTGCCGGGACGCCGAGCACGAGAGTCCAACGGATCGGCCGGCGAGCCCCCGCTGCGGACCGGGAAGACGACGAATTGTCTCCAATTTGTGATAATTCAATCATAACTTATCTTTATTTCCGCTGACGTCCAACGAGACGAACAATTACACACAACTATTTGACGTGAGTTTAAATCCTTCGGCCTAAGCTCAGTTTGTCAGAGGGCCATGCGCCCCATTCATTGCATCGCGGAGAACCGCTTGTGGACGCCCTCCTCGCTCCGTTTCAGTCTTTGGGTCGCAAACGCCTCATCGCCCTTGGCGCCATCGGCCTTGCCGTTTTCACCCTGGTGCTCATCGCCACGCTGGCGCTGACGCGCGAGGAGATGACCCGGCTCTACACCGGGCTGGACGCCGAGGCGTCCGGGCAAATGGTGGCCGCCCTCGAAGAAATGGGCGCTACCGTGCGCGTTGATGAAGACGGCTCGATCTGGGCGCCGGAAGCCGACGCGCCGCGCCTGCGCATGGCGCTGGCCGCCCAAGGCCTGCCGCGCAATGGCGGACTTGGCTATGAAGTGTTTGACGAGGGCCGATCACTGGGCCTGACCTCATTCATGCAACGCATTACGCGCACGCGCGCGCTCGAAGGCGAACTCGTGCGTTCGATCTTGACGCTGGACGGTGTGGAATCGGCGCGGGTGCATTTGGTCCTGCCCGAGCGTGACGCGTTTTCACGTCAACCGGCCAAACCAACGGCCTCCGTTGTGGTGCGTACGCGCGGGGCGGCCTCGCTTTCGGCCAACCAAGCCGCCGCCATCCGGCAGTTGGTGGCCGCGGCGGCGCCACGTCTGTCGCCCGGTGATGTCAGCGTGCTGGATTCGCGCCATGGCATGGTCGCGGGCGCGGAGGGCGGTGTTGGCTCAGCGGCCGCCGGCGACACGCGTCGCCAAGTGGAAACCGATTTGCGCGCGGCGGTCGAGCGCATGCTCAATCCCGTCGTTGGGGCGGGCAATATCCGCGTGGAAATCGCCGCCGAATTGGTGACAGCGCGCGAGGTGGTGCGCGAGCAAACCTTCGACCCGCGGTCCAGCGCGGTGCGGTCAGAACAAACCATCGAGCAAGTCGATGACACGCGCGAACGCGCCGAGACCGGCGCGGTGACGGTGGAGCAAAACCTGCCGGAACCGGACATCCAAGAGGACGCTGACGGGTCCAATCGATCCAGCTCCGAGCGGGTTGAACAAACGCGCAATTATGAATTGTCGTCCTTGGTGCGCGAACGGGTGCTTGAACCTGGGGATGTGAAACGGCTCACGGCCGCGGTCATCGTCAACGCCGAGGCGGTCGGCGACGGCGCGGGCGGTGTCGACCAGGCCGCGCTCGCGAACATTGATACGCTGGTTAAGGCCGCCATTGGGTTCTCGTCGGCGCGGGGCGATACGGTGGAAGTGGCGCCGATGGCGTTTGCTGAGCCGCTCTTGCCAGCGGTGGATCAGCCGGGCGTGGTTCATCTCGCCGTCGCGCGGCTCGGCGAAGTCGCCAAATGGAGCGCGTTTGGCCTGGTCGGCTTGGTGCTGGTGCTTGTGGTTGTGCGTCCGCTCGTCAAGATCGTCACACGGCGGGACGAGGCCGGGCTTGGCCGCACGGAGGCCGAAGCGCTCTTAGCGGCGCCGGCGGGCGAGGAGACCGATGGGGAGGCCGGCGAAACTGACTCCGACGCCACGCTGGGCTTGGAAGCGCCGGCCGAGGGTGAGCTTAAAGCGCTGCCGCGGCCATCGGTCGACGAAACGCTCGATAAAATGATGGATCTGCGCGAGGTCGAAGGCCAGGTGCGCGCCTCCTCGCTGCAAAAGCTCGGCCGGATTGTCGAAGAACATCCCGACGAAGTGGTCGCGATTGTGCGCAGCTGGATCTATGAGGAGGCGGCCTGATGGACGCCTTCATCTATCCCGACTTCGACGCGCCCACGCGTCAAGCGTCAAAGCCAACACCTGCTCCCCCCGATCCGCAGGTGATCGCCAAGGCCCGCGCTGAGGGCTTGAGCGAAGGCCGTCGGGCTGCGGAAACGGCCTTTACCGCTTCGGCTGAGGCGGCCCAAACAGAAGAGGCTGAAGCGCGCGCCGAAGCCCTAGCTGCAGCTGCCGCAACGTTTGGGGCGCTCGGCGACCAGCTTGAAACCGCCGTGGCGCAGGTGGAGCGCACCAGCGCGCGTTTGGTGGCCGCTTGCCTGCAACGGGCGATCCCGCAGCTGTCGGATACGCACGCCGCAGCTCGCGCCGAGCGGTTTGTCGGCGAGGTGTTGCGTTCCGCCGGTGATGGCGCGCGGTTGGTTTTACGCACCGGCTCGGACGCCGCTGTGCTCGTCGAAGAGGCGCTGAGCGGGCACAACTTGGTCGGTGTTGGGCTCGCCATTGATCCCGACTTACCACCTTTGGCCGTGGACGCAACGTGGGGCGCGGGCTCGGCGTTCGCCGACCCGGCCGAAGAAACTGCGCTGCTCGAAGCCACGCTTGAGCGCGCCCTCATCGCCCTTAGCGACCCTGGAGATCAGCCATGACATCGCCCTTCCCCAATCTTGACGATGCGCCAAGCGGCGCGCGCGCCGAGGATGCGCCCCAAACCGCCGCCGGGCCCGCGGCCGCCGCACAAGCGGTCTATGATGTGCCCCTGGATGTCCAGATCGTCCTTGGTCACAGCGAAATGAGCGTGGACAAGGTGATGAAGCTGGGCCGCGGCGCGGTGGTCGAAATCGATCGCCGGGTCGGAGACGCGGTGGATGTGTGCGTCAACAACCACCTGGTCGCCCGCGGCGAAGTCGTCATTGTCGATGGCGACAAATTGGGTGTTGCGCTCACCGAGGTTGTCGGCGGTCCGGCGATCTGATGGGCGCGCTTGTGGGGTCGACGGGTCGTGGTTTGGTCGCCGCAGGCCTTGCCGCCGTTTTGCTCGGCGGTCCCGCCTTGGCGGCCGGCGGCGGGGATCCGGCCGCCGTGACGCTTGACCTTGGCGAGGGCGAGGGCCAGTTCGCCAGCCGTATCGTGCAGATCATCCTGCTGGTCACCGCCATCAGCCTTGCGCCCGCGATTGTCGTGGCGGCGACGGCGTTTGTGCGGATCATTGTGACCTTGTCGATTCTGCGCTCGGCTCTGGGTCTGCATCAAACCCCGCCCAACATGGTATTGGTTTCGCTGGCGCTGTTTTTGACCGCCTTTGTGATGGCGCCGACCCTGGAGCGCACCTGGTCGGAGGGGCTGCAGCCCCTGATGAATGAAGAGGTTGAGGTCGCCGACGGCGTTGGCGGGGCGATCGATCCTCTGCGCGACTTCATGGAAACCCACGTTCAACCTGGGCACTTGGCGGCGTTTGAGCGGCTGATCGGCCTCTACGGCGATGACGCGCCCACCGCATCCGATACGGTCGCCAGCACAACAGGGACGGGCCTTAGCGATGGGGTGACGCCGCTTGGCGAGGACGGCGCGCGTGATGGCGATGTGAGCGTGGTGGGTGACGATCAAGCCGAGGCTGGCGACCGACCGCCTTTGCGCGCGCTCGCGCCGGCGTTCATCGTGTCGGAACTCAGCCGCGCCTTTGAAATGGGCTTTCTGTTGTTCCTGCCCTTCTTGGTGATCGATCTGGTGGTGGCTGCGGTGTTGATGTCGATGGGCATGATGATGCTGCCGCCGGCCGTGGTCTCCCTCCCGTTCAAGTTGATCTTTTTAGTTTTTATGGATGGTTGGCGGCTGGTCTCAGAAGGCCTCGCCCTGTCGTTCGTCACCTGATCCTGTGCAAAGGAGCCGTGCGCCATGAGCACCGCTGTGAAAATCCGCGATCGCTATGACTTGCTCAATGGTTCTGAGAAGGCGGCCATCTTGTTTTTGGCGCTTGGCGAGGATCGCTCGGCCTCGATTTTGGAGAAGCTGGACGATGCTGAACTGCGCATGGTCAGCCGAGCGATGGCGGGCGTGGGCAACATCACCGCCAGCGTGCTTGAGGACCTCATCCGCAGCTTCACCGAGCGGTTCGCCCATGGCGGATCGGTGATCGGCTCGTTGGACGCAGCCGAGCGCATGCTGAAGAGCGTGCTGCCGCCCGACAAAGTGTCGGACGTGATGAACTACATTCGCGGGCCGGGCGGACGGTCAACCTGGGAAAAGATGAGCGCCATCAATGAAGGCTTGCTCGCCAAATACTTGCGCAGCGAGCACCCCCAGACCGTGGCTGTGGTGTTGTCAAAGATCGCACCGGATCACGCCGCCAAGGTCATGGCGCTGTTGCCCGCATCGCTGTTGTCGGACGTGGCGCGGCGCATGGTGCGGCTGAAAACCGTGCCGGCTGAGCTGTTGGCCGACATTGAAGACATGTTGCAGCGCGATTTGATGCTCAACTATGCCGGCGGCGACGCTGAAGACAGTCACGCGCATATGGCCGAGATCCTGAACCGTGCTGATCCTGACACCATCACCAAGCTCATGGGGGATCTGGAAACGGCCGAGCCTGAAGACGCCAGCCGGATCAAAGAGCTGATGTTCACCTTCGCCGATCTGTTGGAGCTTGATCCCATGTCGCTCGCCACGGTCGTGCGCGCCAGCGACACCGATACGCTCGCCTATGCGCTCAAAGGCTGTGACGAGGAGGCGCGCGCCAAGGTCTACGCCGGGCTGTCGGAACGGGCCGGGGCGATCTTGCGGGACAGCGTGGACACCATGGGCCCGGTGTTGTCGCGCGATGTGGAAGCGGCGAAAACGGCGCTGGTCAACAAAGCCCGTGAGTTGGCCGAGGCCGATGTGATCTTCCTGCATCCCGAGGGCGGGGAAGCCGGCCTTGTGTACTGACGGCCTCTCGCCACCGGGCGGACTAAGTGGGCTCGGATGGGGCCGCTGAGCGGCGCGCGATGGCTTCGCGATCCAGCGGCAGGGCCTCGAACTCACGCGCCATTTCCAAGGCGCCGTTGATCCCGGTTTTGGTTAGGGTCCGAACAATGTCGCGCGGTATCACGTCACGCTCGAGGGCTTGTTCACGGCGGGACAAATGGAACGCCAAGGTCCAGCCCACATCCAGCGGCGTGTCGGCGTCGCGCATGGCCTCTTCGACTTGCCCATAGTCGTAGCGCACCACGTCGTCCAACAGGCCCAGCGCATGGGTGACCTCATAGGTCGGCGCGCCAAACCGATCGACCCATTCGACCAAGCCTTCGGCGGCCTTCTCGCGCACCACAAGCACCAAACGTTGCGCCTCCACACGCTTGGACAACTCGATCATCTCAGCAAAGCGCACACCCTCCCCCAGGCGCAGATACATCTGCGCGGCGGTTTCCACATCGGTTGCGGTGAGCGCGACGGCGACGCCGTCCATGAGGCGCACGAAGCCCGCGCCGAGAGGCACCATCTCGCCATTGAGCTGGACGCTGGCCACCTCGTCCATGCCAATCCTCCACACGAATGGGAGCCCACGGCGGCGGCGTTCTGCGCTGCGGCAAGCCGATACATGTTTGGCGGCCACGAGCGGAGGTTGCAACCCTGGGACGCTGAGAATTTGGCGGCGTGGCGTTGGCGCCACCCTGCTCAGCCCAAGCCGCGGGCGGCGAGCAATGCAGCGTCGGAAATCCCAAAGGCGCCGGTGGGGCCTCCGGCGAGCGGGGCGAACAGGCTCAGGCGTGCTGCGCCCGAGGGATTGGCGAGTCCGTTTTCCAGATCCCAGCGGATGGCGAATTTCTTAAGAAACTCACTGACCTTCTCAGGGTCTTTGAAATCGGCCACATCAAAACGGTCGGCGAGTTTTTCGGCATACCGATCAATGTTCTGCGTCGCAGCCTCCTTGGAGAAGCCAAGGCCCACGCGGACGACTTCGGCCAGGGCTGGATCGGCCAACGCCTCAAACCAGTTGTCGATCCCACCCGCCTTGCGTTCAAAGTAGAGCGCGAGGCGGACGCCGTCATTGGCTTGGGTGACCTCGACGTCTTCGGCAATGAACTGGTTGATCACGTTGGCGACAAACTGCGGATCACTGGTGTTTTTTCCGCCCACCTCAGCAAAGCCGAAGGCCGCTGCGATGTTGCGAAAACGACTGTCGGTCATGCGGTTGGCTTGGGAGCGGTCGTCGGCGACGCCCTCTTCGAACACTTTGCGCATCAGGCCTTTGGCGAAGATCTGACTTTCGAGCCCAAAAGCCTTCATGGCGAAGCGATACAGACGCGTGTCGTCGATCAGGTCTTCACCGGTGGTCACCTTACCGATGTTGTCAATGAAATAGTTGATCGCGCGCTCGTTCTGCGCGCTTGTGGCGGCGCGCTCACGGACCGCGTCCATGCGGTTGATCACAATGCGATAGTCGGTGAACGTCGACAGACCGGTCATGGCGTATCTGGGGTTTTGGCCGTGGCTGGGATCGTGAATCGCAGCGCATTGGTCGCCGGGTCGCGCACTTCGGTAACCGCGCGGAGCGTCTCGGGATCGATCACAAGCCGGTAGGTCTCGATCCGCGCCGCCGGCGTGGAGGATGGCGCCTCACCTGTCTCGGAGGTGTCGGTGCGCGCGGCGGCGCGCTCTCGGGCGTCGATGCCAGAGGGGCGAGCCGAAATGCTGGTGATCGGCGCAACCGGGTCGCGGCGGTCGCTCATCAGGCCGCCTCCGCCTCGTGCACATTGTCTTGGCGCGCGGCGAACACATGATCGCGCAGCTCCGACAATGCCCGATATGGGTCCTCGGCATGGACGAAATCCATGGCGCGCAAGACCGCGCGGGTTTGCTCAGGGTCGCCGGGGCCGGTCTTGAGCCACTCGGCCGCCATCGTGTTCACAGCCTTCACGCGGGTGTAGTCGCGCGCCGCCTCAATGAGCAGCATCTGGATCTCGTAGTAGAGCTTTTGCAGGGGCGCTTTGGCGTCCTCGGCCTGCAGAATGTCACGAGATTTGAGGACCTGACCAAAACTCGACACCGTGATGGTGTTGCGCCGGTCGCCATTCTCGACCACGCAGCCGTTGATGATCAGCTTTTCGTGGGGCTTCAGCCTAATGCGCAGGCCCATGTGCGCCTCCTTGGGTTGGATCGAAAGACGGGTCGCTGGCGCGCACGCCGGCCAGCCCCAGCATGATGCGGCGGTTGAGATCGATCAGTGGGCTGATGGGTTTGGCGGCGTTGAGGACCGCGCGCGTGTGACGATCGACGAACAACGCGAATGAAATCAACTGCGCGCGAAGGCCTTCAGGCAAGGCGTTGTGCGGGTCGGCCACGTCGAACAGGACGCGGTTCCACAACGATTGGTTGCGATGGA
>CAZADA010000024.1:0-28243 GCA_964483775.1 uncultured Caulobacterales bacterium | reverse complement strand
TTGCAGCCGTACTTGTTGTCGAACTTCGACTTGGTGACGCTGTCGTTGACGTTGATCGCGGGGAACGGCAGCTCGCCACGCTTTTCCATTTGGTACAGACGCATCACGCCGGTGGTCGTCTCTTCCGACACGCCGGTGATCGCCGCTTTGGCTTGAGCGAACCAACCGGGCGTTTCGGCAATGCGCTTTTTGATCTGGTTGAACAGCGCAACCTCTTCCTCGCTCGTCGGGTTGTCGAGCACGGACGGATCGGCTTCGGCTTTCTCGCCAAGGATCAAATAGAGGGTCGCATCCCCGCCATCATCCAAGATGAGGTTGGCGAACTCACCGTTTGGCCATTGAAAAATCCGGTCCGCGAAGGCCCAGTATTCTTCCAACGTCTCGCCCTTGTGCGCAAAGACGGGCGTGCCGGCGTCAGCGATGGCGGCCGCGGCGTGGTCCTGGGTTGAGTAGATGTTGCACGAGGCCCAACGCACTTCAGCGCCGAGCGCCTCGAGGGTTTGGATCAACACCGCGGTCTGAATGGTCATGTGCAGCGAACCGGCGATGCGAGCGCCTTTGAGCGGCTGCTCGGCGCCAAATTCAGCGCGCGCCGCCATGAGGCCGGGCATTTCGGTCTCGGCGATGGCGATTTCCTTACGGCCGAACTCAGCCAAATCGAGGTCTTTAACGGCGTGGTCTGGACGTTCTACGGCGGCGACGGTCATGCGCGCACTCCTTGTTTGGCGACTGAAATTGGGATCGATCTCAGTGATAACCCGTTGGCCATACCAACGCCCGTCGACCATCGCAAGTACGATATAAAGAATGCTTTATGTTACACATAAGGCAATCGTTATGCGGACGTGACGACGCCTGGATAGTTGAGGGCGACGCTGCTGGTGGGAACCGCGTCGCCGGCTGGGTTTGGATGGTCTTGGTTTGGGCTTGCTGAGCCGAGCACAGCTAGGGTTCGCCGAAACCCGACTCCACCAATGTAACAAGGGCCTCGACCGCCGATTTGGCATCTGGACCTTCAGCCGTGATGGCGATCTGGGCGCCTTTTGGCGCCGCCAGCATCAACACTTCCATGATGGAGTCGGCCGCGACGGAGATGCCGTTGCGCTCCACAAACACAGCGGCTTCGTGTTCTTGCGCGGTGGCGATGAACTTGGCGGCGGCGCGGGCGTGCAAACCACGGGCGTTGACAATGGTCACATTGGCCGCCGCCGTAGCCGAAGCGCCATTGTGCGTCGTCAGCGATTCGGGCGGACGGCTGGCGAGAGACAGATATTTGCGTCCCGCTTCGACGGCCAGTCGCGCCGCTTCGGCAAGGTCCGCGCGCACCCCCGTTTCAGCAAGCGTCACGAGCATCGGCAAGTTCACGCCGGCCACCACCTCGACCTGGTCGCGCTCCAAGAGGGAAATCGCCAGGTTGGCCGGCGTTCCGCCGAACATGTCGGTGGCGATGATGACGCCGCGCCCGGTGTCAACGGCGTCGACGATGGCGCGGAGCGCTGCGCGGGCCTCCTCCATGTCGTCATTGGCCCCGACGCCGAGGGCGGCGGTGTTGGGCTGACGACCGACCACATGCTCCGCGGCGGCCACAAGCTCGTCAGCCAGGCGTCCATGGGCGACCACCACCACGCCGATCATCTCGCGCACCTTGGGACCGTTGTCAGAGCCCAACAGTTAATCGCGACCTTCGCGTTGGCGAAAGTCCCTTCGCGCATGCAATCGGACACCAAGCTGGGGGGAACAGTCACCTTTTGCGCCTGCGTGCTACTGACGTAAAATTGGCAAGGCTATGGAAAACCGGGCTCCGGCGGGGGCCCCGTTCTCCCCGGGTATGTTGCTCGCCCAGATCTCACCTTCGTGCGCTTGCACAATATCGCGCGCAATCGCCAGGCCGAGGCCAGAGTGTTTATCGTCGCCATGCTCTTTGGGCCGCTCGCTGAAGAAGCGGTCGAACACTTTGTCAACATTGCCATCGGGGAGACCGGGGCCGCCGTCTTCGACCTCGGTGAGGATCACTGAGCGACCCTCCCTTTGGGTGCGCCGGAGAATCACGCGCACGGGCCGATCGGCGGGTGAAAATGTGCGGGCGTTGTCAATCAAGTTGCGAAACACGTGGTGAAGCTGGTCCTCGGCTGCGTTGACGCTCACCCTGCCGGCGGGTCCAGGGCTGCATTCAAAAATCACATCGGGCTCATCGTCGCGGCGGGCGACCTGGTAGCCCTCAACCAGGTCGCGCAGAAAGCTCTGGAGGTCCAGAGGCTCTGCAATCGATGATGCGAGCTCTGCGTCTTTTTGAGCCGCCTCGGAGATATCGGTGATCAACTGATCAATGCGCCGGAGGTTTTTGTAGCACAACTGAAACAGACGCTCGCGCCGGCCTTCCGGCGGATCCAAGGCGAGGCTTTCAACGGCGGACCGCAACAACGTCAACGGGTTTTTCAGCTCATGCGCGACGTCTTCTGAGAACTTCGAAATGGTGTCGATGCGCCGGGCCAACTCATTGGTCATCGCCGACAACGCGCGCGACAATTCGGCGATTTCGCCCTTACCGGGCACGCTGGGAATGCTGGCTTCCTTGGGCCCCTTGGCGCGGATGGAATACGCGGCGTTGGACAGCCGACGGATGGGCCGGGCGATCAAAAACGCGCCCAGCACCGAGGACCCAAACGCGATCAGCGCGGCGAACAACGCCATGCGCATGATCAGGTCACGGTGGCGTTGCACGATTTGGTCAACGCCGCCGCCCTGGATGTTGACCACGCCGCGCACGGCCTGGACACGCTGGATCGGCGCCGAGACGCTGATGATCCTGGTGCCGTCGACGAGGCGGCGTTCGGAGGCTGAGACCGGTTCGAAGATAACCTGGCCATTGGGCAAAAGCGTTGGGCGCTGGTCGATGGTGGCCCTCACCTCGTCATCGAGCGTTGCGAAGGTGGTCAGCTGCAGCGGCGCCTCAAACTGCACGGGCAAAGCCCGCCACAGCCCTGCGATGCGTTCCCCCATTGAAACCTCAAGGTCGGGCAGGTCGGCGCTATCGACCTGCCCCTTAATGACGTAGCTGTCGGCTCCAGGGATCAACACGCCAACATTGTTGAAGACGCGAACGCGCACATCGTCCGGGACATACACGGACTGCAGGGCTGCGATGACCGCTTGGGTTTGCAGTCCGGTCTCGTCGGGGTTCGAGGCGTTTTGCGCGATGAGCTCGGCCAAGACCACGGCCTGTTGGGTGAGCATCTCCACGCGTTGCTCAACCAGCGACTCCCGCAAGCCGTTGAGGCGCGACACGCCGATCACCGTCACCGTCAAGGCAATGGCGTTGATCAACACAATGACCAGTGTGATGCGCGAACGCAGCAGGCCCATTAAGCCTTGCGCCGGCCCCTGCTGGGTCGGTTTAGCTCTCTCGGTACCGGTATCCGACGCCATAAAGGGTCTCGATGCCGTCAAACGTGTTGTCTACTGCACGGAATTTTTTTCTAAGCCGCTTGATGTGGCTGTCAATCGTTCGGTCGTCGACATAAACCTGATCGTCGTAGGCGGCGTCCATCAACTGATCGCGGCTCTTCACAAAACCGGGGCGTTGGGCCAACGCCTGGAGGATCAAAAACTCTGTGACCGTAAGCCGCACGGGCTCGCCATTCCACGCGCAGACATGCCGGTTGGGATCCAACATGAGTTTGCCGCGCACAATCGCCGTGGCCGCCTCTTCGCCAGGCGCTCCTGGCGGCGTCAATCGAGCGCGGCGCAGCACCGCTTTGATGCGCTCGCCCAACAAACGGTGCGAAAAGGGCTTTTTCACATAATCGTCGGCGCCAAAGCTGAAGCCCACCACCTCGTCGATTTCTTCTTCCTTGGTGGTCAGCATGATCACCGGAATGTTTGAGCTTTGGCGCAGGCGGCGCAACAGCTCAAAGCCATCCATACGCGGCATGCGGATGTCCAGAATCGCCAGATCCGGCGGCATTTCAGACAGCGCCGCGAACGCCGAGGCGCCATCGGTGTAAGCGCGCGTGTGATAGCCCTCGTTCTCCAGGAAAAACGAAACCGCTTCGATGATGTCCTCGTCGTCGTCCACCAGGGCTATGGTCGTCATTAGGCTTACCTTCCTTGGTTGAGCGCAGCCTACCGCGCTCAGCGCTCCCCGCCAAGTTCGCCATTAACTTCGCTGAATCCGCGTTTTTGGGCAAGATTGGGCGGACTTGGCGCGCAGTTGGGCAATTTTGGCAGCGAAAACGGGGTGATCAATGTTCACCACGACTTAAGGGCCTTTGAGGATACTCCACCTCTTGGTAGGAGGATCCAGCGATGACGAAGGGCGAGGTGCACTTTGAAGTGTTTCTCAAACCTTCCACACGACACGACTGGCGGCTCGTGTGCGCGATGGATCAACGCGACGCGGCGATATCGGAAGCGCGCAGCCTTCTGAAGAGCAACCCCGCCGGCTCGGTGCGGATTTGCAAGGAAGTCTTTGAGGCGGAGAGCCGCGCCTTTCGCACCTTGACCATCTTTGAAGAAGGCGCTGAGCGCTTCGACGACACCAAACGGGAAACCCGCACCGCCGAACTGCCCTGCAAGGGCCCCGCCGACCTTTGCGCGCCCGCCGGTCGTGAGGCGATTCAGAGCGTCCTTGAGTCGTGGCTGCAGCGGGAGAAGGTCGTCCCGTTGGAATTGTTGCACCGCACTGACCTGGTGCAGCGGCTCGAAGCGACGGGAACCGAGCTGCAACATGCGGTGCAAAAGGTCGCAGTCGCGCGCGCGCAGGCCACTCAGTCCTCCGTTCAGCACTTTGTCAAAGAACTGAACGCGCTCATCCAAACGGCCGTCACGCAGCTGTACGCGGAAACCCGCCAAGGCGCCTTTCCCAAGATGAAGGCCGACGGTTTTGGCGCGCTGGCCCGATCGCTGACGTCGCGCGGCAACCGTGAGCGCACGCTGCGCGGGTGCATCGCCCGCTCGCTCTCCACCGCTCAAGGGTGGGCGGACAAGCTTAAGCGGCTGTTTGACCTGCTGGACGAACTCGCGGGCCAAGCCGCGGACTTGGCCTGGGCGACCGACATCGTGGAATCCTTTGTCGAAGAAGTCCTCGCCTATGGCGATGCGCGCCGGACGTTGTTGGCCGAAGCCGGCGATTCGGCCGCCATGGCGGAGGGCCTGACCGAGCTGTTGTCGGGCGATTGCGATGACCCGTCATTGCTGTCGCCCTTGGGCAAGCGTTTATGTGCTTACGGCGCCCGCGGCGGCGCCAAGACGGCGCGCGCCATCATCGCGCAGGCGGTGCTCGATTTGCTCCGGGCGCCACGGCGGCTGCGCCCTTCCGACATCTTCAGTGAAATCGAGCTGTGCCGGAAACTCGCAGACCGGATGATCGCGAGCGCAGCGCAGCTCATCGCGGTCGAGGATATCTCTTCGGCGTTTGTGATCCGCTCCACCCAATTGGTGCTTCCCGAAGCCATCGATGCGATTTGTTCGGCCAGCGACGGCGCCCAAGATACGCTGTTCAACCTCGTGAAGGTCGAGCAAAGCATTGTGGGACAGCAAAACAAGATCAAACTGGCCGCCTATATTCGTGGCCAGCTGGGCACGCACGCCACGAAAAACCACTTCATCTACGGGACCGAGGCCATCCTTCAGCGCCTTGGGGAACTGGCCGAATTTGTGCGCCGGATCGACGCCTCTGGCCTGCCCGCTCAAGAGAAAGCCTCAGTCCGCGCGGCCGTGGGCGACCTTGCGCTTGAGGCTGAGGCGCACGCTGGCGTGTTTGACAAGCTGGCGCACCATGGCGGGGCGACCGTCGCGACGGCGGTGCGGTTTTTGCGCCTTGCCCAATCGGGCATGCTGCCGGAGGGGCCCCTGCAGGATGAGGCGCGCGCGCGGGCGCGGAGCTTGCTGGGGCGTCCTGATGTTCGCCAAGCGATCACGCACGGAGCCAATGACCCCGCTTTAGCGCCCTTGATTGCTGAACTTCGCACGCTGATGAACACTGATCGCGATCGCGACAGCGGCGAGGCGGCGGTGGGTTAGCCGGCCGCTGGCCATCTCGCCAGCTGTGTTTGTGCTCTGTTGAAGCCCGGTCGCAACCGCCACAACTGCTGTCAAGGCGCACTCGAGGGTTGCGCGTCGCGCTGAGCGTCCCCATTAACCATGATTGCTGATCTTCATGACGGTGCGACGTCGTGCGCACAGGGGGTTTTGACAATTTATCATCCAACGGGGCTGTCGCGCTGACGCGTTTTGTGCGGAGGCACGGGACGAGCGCGATGCGTCGTTGTCACCAGGTCTGGTCGGGCCTGCGCTATGGGTCGCACTCATTGTCGCGACAACGTGCGCCTGACAGGCAAACCAATGGTTCAACTGACAATCAGGGGAATGGTATGACGAGAGTGTTGACAAACTTGGCTGCGGCGTCGGCGTTGGCGATTGCTGCGGCTGCACCGGGCTTCGCGCAGACAGCTGGCGCAGAGCCGCAAACGCAAACTCAAGGCTACGGCAAGTGGGAGTTCAGCGGGGGCGCCGGCGTCGTATTTGGCTTCAGCAATGAGGTCGAAGTGACCGACGCTACGGGCATCTCGGGCGTTTCGGCCGGCGACAGCGAAGACATCGACGAAGACACCGGCTTCTATCTGCAAGGCGGCGTTGAGCGCGACTGGGATTCAGCCAGCAACCGCGTTCCAGGTCGTGTGCAAGTTGGCGCGAGCGTGATCTACACCGATTACGACATTGAGGGTTTCTTCTCCTCAGGCACGAGCGAAACTCCGGGCGAGACCAGCCCTTCGGCGGCCAGCACCCAAGACATTGATCTTGGCGGTTCGACGCTTGTCAGCTCGCTGTCGGGCGACGGCGAAGTGCAAACGTTTGGCGTCATGGCCACGGCAAGCTGGGAAACCGACAGCGGCTTCACCGCCATGGACATCACGCCGCGCGTGGGCGTTGGCATCGGCGCTCGCAATGTCGACGTCGAGTTCGCAGGCGGGGGCAGCGACGATGACACGGTCGCCTTCGGCGTGATCAACGCTGGCCTCTACTACGAGCCCAACGATCGGGTCAGCTTCGGCGTCACAGGCGGTTTGATCCTGTCGCAAAAGGCTGAGCTGACGTTCGCCAACAGCAGCGAAAGCTTGTCGGTCGATTTTGGCGGCAACGCCGGGACCTTGGGCGTTGAAGGCCGTATCCGGTTCTAAGTTCGCCGATTGTTTGTTGACAGCGCGCGTCCCTCAGCGTGAGGGGCGCGCGTTTGTGTTTGGGACGCAGTTTGGCGTTACACGCCGACGTCTTGGACCCGTCGGTAGGTGTTGACGTAGACCGTGAAGCGTCCGCGGCAGGCGCTGGTGAACTCGTCAACGTTCTGAACCTGAAGCGTGCAACTGGTGTTCAAAACCTCGCCCGTCGACATGAATTGCTCTTGGGATGCGGCGCTCCAGCGGCCGGGGCTCAGCGGGGCAATGAACTGGAACGCCGGCGGGCTGTCGGCCCATTCGGGACGGTCGTCATTGAGGAAATCACCAGTTTGGCCGGCGATGCGTAAGACCATGCCGTCTTCGTCACGACGCCACAGGCCATTGAGATCATCGTCTTGCGCCAGCGTTGGCGGACCGGATAGCGCCACGGCGCCCAGGACGCCCGCAAGCGCCCATGCTCTCAAGCTCGTCGTGTTCAATCGCTCACTCATTCGCGGGACTCTAGTTCTAGCGTGATCGCAACGCGCGACTCAATTTGGACGATCGGCTCGGGCAGTTCCAGGCTGACCGCCGGGGAAAACGCAACATCGTCGTTTTCCCGCCGCTCTAACCGCGATCCCGTGACTTGGATCCGATCAACGCCGCCATCATTGACTGACACGCTGCGGATGGCGCCCACACGCGCCCCAGCAGCGTCGGCGACGGCGGCGGCGGTGGCCAGGGCGTCCTGCGTCGCGGCCTGGCGCGCCTGGCGTTGCGCGGCGGCGCGGTCAAGCAGACCAAACGCGACGATGCGCGCGTCTTCGGCGCCGACCTCAGACAAAGTCGACACCACATTGCCTGCAATGGCCGCGGGCTCGACCTCCAGTGTGAAGCTTACGGTGGTGATGAACGCGATCGGCTCACATTCGGGCGGGGGCCGGCGATCATCACGCAGATACAGCGCTTCCGACCGGCAATCGGCGTCGCGCACCGCTTGAGCTTGGGCGTTGTCGGCGTCGAACTGGTACTTCTCAAGGCCCTCAAGCCGGCTGATGGCGTCCGTGATCGCATTCAACGTGTCTGACGCGGTTTGCAAGGCCGCCTCACTGGTTTCTGCACGCGCGAAAATGCGGGCCGAGACTGTGACATCTTCGGCCGGCAGGCGTAGCTCGGCCTGGCCCGTGACCGTGATCGTAGGTTCTGGATCCGTACTTTCGATCTGGGCCCGGGCGACGCCCGCCACGGACAACGCCGCCATAAGAACCGCAAAGCTAACCAGTTGCATGGGGAGGGCCTCCTGCACGTTGTGGTCCGATCACCTGAAACCAGCTTAGCACTCTCGCGGGCGACCGCCGCCCCCCTAGCGCCATCTCGAACACTTTATTCGTCGCCGCCCGCCGCCTGTTTCAAACGGATCCCGCCGATCGTTGGCGGCCATTGATCTTGCACGGCCAGTATACGCTCGATCGCCGTCGCAACCCCCCGCCCCTAAGGCTTTCGCCCCGGGGCTAAACATCCCGTTGTGCGAACCGGTCATGACGGTTGAGCCCGCTAGTGGGCCTGCGCCCATGTGGCGCCGCGCCCGGCCTCAACCACCAACGGCACCGAAAGATCGAGCACCGGACGTGTTGCATCGCCCATCACCGTGCGCACAAGGTCACACAAAGCATCCACCTGCGCCTCGGGGCATTCAAACACCAATTCGTCGTGCACCTGCAGCAGCATTTGTGCGTCCAGGCGAGCCGCTTTGAGCGCATCGGGCATGCGGACCATCGCTCGACGGATGATGTCAGCGGCCGAGCCTTGCAGCGGCGCGTTGATGGCTTGGCGTTCAGCAAAACCCCGCTGGTTGAAGTTCTTGGTGTTGATCTCTGGGTAGTGGCAGCGGCGACCAAACAGCGTTTCGACATAGCCGTGTTCACGGCAGAACGTTTTCATGCGTTCCATATAGTCGGTGATGCCGGGAAACTTGTCGTGGTAGGCCTTGATGTAGTCGCCAGCTTCTTCACGGCTGATCTTGAGTTGATTGGCAAGGCCAAAAGCGCTGATCCCATAAATGATGCCGAAATTGATGGCTTTGGCGTTGCGCCGGATCATCGGGTCCATGCCCTCAATCGGCACGCCGAACATTTCGCTCGCCGTCATGGCGTGGATGTCGAGGCCTTCTTTGAAGGCTTTGGTGAGCGTGGGCATATCCGCATAGTGCGCCAGCAGGCGCAGCTCGATCTGGCTATAATCGGCTGCGACGAGGACATTCCCCTCCTCGGGGACAAACGCCTCGCGGATTTTGCGCCCCTCTTCGGTGCGAATTGGAATGTTCTGCAGGTTGGGATCTGAGCTCGACAAACGGCCAGTTGTCGTTGCGGCCAGCGAAAACGAGGTGTGCACACGCCCGGTGTGCGGGTTGATCGCCTCCACCAGCGCGTCGGCATAGGTGGACTTGAGCTTGGAGGCCTGGCGCCAACTCATCAGGGTTTGCGGCAAATCATGGCCTTGGGCGGCGAGGTCTTCGAGCACTTTGACGTCGGTGCTCCAAGCGCCGGTCTTGGTCTTTTTCCCGCCGGGCAGCCCCATATCGCCAAACAACACCTCGCCAATTTGCTTGGGCGAGCCGAGGTTGAACTCGCGGCCGGCCAGCTCATGGGCCTCCGCCTCCAGCCCCGCCATGCGTTGGGCAAAGTCGCTGGACAGGCGCTTGAGCGTGGCGGTGTCCACTTTGATGCCGTTGAGCTCCATCTGCGCGAGCACGGCCGGCATGGGGCGCTCGAGGGTTTCGTAGACGGTGTGTTTCTTTGCGCCCGTTAACTGTGGTTTCAACGCGCGCCAGAGCCGCAGGGTCACGTCGGCGTCCTCGGCCGCGTATTCCGTGGCTTTGTCAAGCGCGACCTGGTCAAAGCTGATCTGGGATTTGCCCGTACCCGCCACGTCCTTGAACGCGATCGGGCGATGATCGAAATGGCGCTCGGACAATTCGTCCATGCCGTGACCATGCAAGCCGGCTTCAAGCACATAGGAAATCAGCATGGTGTCGTCGATCGGACCGAGGGTGACGCCATAGCGCGCCAGTACGGCGATGTCGTATTTCAAGTTCTGACCGATCTTGAGCACAGCTGGGTCCTCGAACAGGGGTTTGAGGGCCGCAAGCGCTTCATCAAATGGGATTTGCTCAGGCTGGTCGAGCGCGGCGCCAAGCAAGTCCCGCTCTCCGCTAACATGAGCCATGGGGATGTAACACGCGTCGTTGGGACCGAGCGCTAAGGACACGCCGACGAGGCCAGAGCCTGCAGCAGACAAGGCGTCGGTTTCTGTGTCGACCGCCACGTTTCCTTGGGCGGTCGCGCGTTCAATCCAGCGGTTAAGGTCCTCCAGCTTGGTCACGCAGGCATATTGGGACCGATCAACGCCGGTTTCGGCCGCAGCTTCATTGGAGCTCGCCGAGCGCCCCGTGAGCGCCTCCTCCACCCGGCGGGTGATGGTGCGGAACTCCATGCTCTTGAGGAAGCCGATCAGCGTGTCCTGGTCGGGTTGAGCGAGCGCAAAGGCGTCGAGCGAATGCTCCACATCAACATCGACTTTCAATGTGACGAGGGTTTTGGAGAGCCGGGCGTCATCGGCGTGGGCGATGATGTTTTCGCGCCGTTTTTTTGCGGTGATCTCTTCGGCGCGCGCCAACACTCCATCCAAGGAGCCAAAGTCCTCAAGCAATTGCGCTGCTGTCTTGGGGCCAATGCCGGGTATGCCGGGCACATTGTCGGTGCTGTCGCCGATCAGCGCTTGCAGCTCGATCATGCGCTCAGGGCCAACGCCGAATTTCTCGCGCACCTCGTTGGGGCCGAGACGTTTGTCCTTCATCTGATCAAACAGGATCACCTTGTCCGACACCAATTGCATCAGGTCCTTGTCCGACGAGACGATGATCACTTCAGCGCCGGCGGCTTCGGCTTGGCGGGCGTACGTCGCGATCAGATCGTCGGCCTCGAACCCTTCCATCTCGATGCAGGCCACGTTGAAGGCGCGGGTCGCCTCGCGCACAAGGGGGAATTGCGGGACCAGGTCTTCCGGCGGGGGCGGTCGATTGGCCTTGTACTCGCTGTAAAGATCGTTGCGGAACGTTTTGGCGGAATGATCAAAGATCACCGCGATGTGGGTGGGGCGATCGTCATCGCTGAACTCCTGCAACAGCTTGAACAGCATGTTGCAAAAGCCCGACACCGCGCCCACGGGCAGCCCGTCCGACTTGCGCGTCAGTGGCGGCAAGGCGTGGTAAGCGCGGAAGATATAGGCCGAACCGTCCACGAGATAGACGCGGCTGTTGGCGTCCACCGGCGTGGATGCTGCACCTGCGGTGGCGGGGGGAGCGGCGACATCGGACATGGCGGCTTTCTCAGCGTCTTCTTGATGGGCCCACCGTGACCGTGACCTGGCGAGGCCGCAAGAGCGGCGTCAACGACAATCGCCGATCGCGACGCATTACCAATCCGTAGCTTGCTGGCGATTTGCGCCTTCCTCATAGTTTGCCGAACCAAGTGACGAAGGTGGGAGCGCAATGCGCGTTCTGGGCTTGATCATGGCCATGGCGTTGAGCGCGTGCGCGTCAAACACCGCAACTCAACACACAACCATCGCGTCGCAATTGCCGGACTTGATGGACGCTTACGGGATTGAGGGCTTTGGGATCGCCATTGTATCGGGCGATGAGATTGTGCTTGCAAGGGGCTATGGCGTTGATGCGGATGGCGAACCGTTCACCGGCGATACGCCATGCGCGCTCTACTCGGCGACCAAGGCGCTAACCTCGTTCGCCGTCGCCTCAACGACTGAAGACGGCGCGCTTGATCTGAGCATGACGCTTGGCGAGGCCCTGCCCGATGCCCCTGCGGGCTGGGCGGAGATCCCGCTCTGGCGCTTGTTGAACCACACCTCAGGCATGTCAATAATCGTCAATCGCCCTGAGTTTGCGGCCGTCGAAGCCGACACCTCGCTCGGTCATCGTGACGTCTACGCGATCGTCCGCGAGCTCCCGATGGATTTCGAGCCGGGCGCGGGGTGGCGGTACAATCAAGCCGCCTACGCTGTGTTTGAAATGGTCCAGGAAGCCCAAAACGGCCGCGTGTGGCCAGGCATGATCGCGCGCCATGTCACTAACGAAGCCTTGTTAGCGTCTGGCGATCGGGAGGCGGCGCTTGCCGCTTACCGCCAGGCGCTCGCCGTTGACCCGAACTTTGAAAACGCGGCGACGATGATTGCGAGGATTGAGGCGGCGGGCTAGGCGCTCACGGCCTCGGCTTGACCCGACAGCGCGCGCTTGGCCGCTTGGTACTCGGCGTGGAGACGGTCGACATAAGCGGCTGTGCTCTCCAGCTGCTTCACCGCGCCGATGCCTTGGCCACAGCCCCAAATGTCTTTCCAGGCCTTGGCGTCCGTGTTTCCGCCCGAGCCAAAATTCATGGCTGAGGGGTCGCTTTCCGGCAAATTATCGGGATCAAGACCGGCCGCAGCTACGGACGGCTTGAGGTAATTGCCATGCACACCGGTGAAGAGGTTGGTGTAGACAATATCGTCGGCGCTGTAATCGACTATGGCTTGTTTATAGGCCTGGTCGGCGTTGGCTTCTTCGGTCGCGATAAATGCTGAGCCAATATAACCAAGGTCTGCGCCCATGGCTTCGGCCGCCAACACGCCGCGGCCCGTGGCGATGCTGCCGGACAGGGCGATGGGACCGTCAAACCAGGCACGGGTTTCCTGAACGAGCGCAAAGGGTGAAACCGCGCCGGCATGTCCGCCCGCGCCCGAGGCGACCAGGATCAACCCATCGGCCCCTTTGTCGATCGCTTTGTGCGCAAACACTTGGTTGATCACGTCATGCAGCACAATGCCGCCATAGGAATGGACGGCCTCATACACCTCTTCGCGCGCGCCGAGCGAGCAGATCACGATCGGCACCTGGTGCTTCACGCACAGCTCAAGGTCATGCTGCAGCCGGTCATTGGAGCGGTGGACGATTTGGTTCACCGCATAAGGCGCTGAGGGTTGATCGGGGTGGTCTCGGTCGTGCGCGGCCAAAGCCTCTTTGATCTCGGTGATCCATTCATCGAGCTTTTCAGCTGGGCGCGCGTTCAACGCCGGGAAAGAGCCCACAATGCCCGCCTTACACTGGGCGATCACCAACGCTGGGTTGGAGACAATGAACAAGGGCGCACCAATCGCCGGCAGGCGCAGGTTCTGTAAAATGGGCGGCAACATGGTGGGGTCTCCTCCGATAGGGTCGGCGCATCGTGACACTTGATCCCGCCGCATACGCCGCGTCTAGGTCAAGGCTTGCGTTGATGCGGATGTGTCGCCGCTTGATCGCCATGGGCGGATCACTGGCCAGGGCGGCGGGCTAGGCGGTCGGATCGTGCCGCGAGCCGCGCAACACGAAGCGGCGGTCGCAATACATGCAGTCGATGTAACCCTCTTCCGGTATGGTGTAGTACACGCGCGGATGTCCTGAAGGACCTTCGGGGCCGTCGCAAAATACACGGGGCGTGTCGACAACAAACACCTCTGGCGGATTGAGATAATCTTCCCGCGGATCATAGACGTCGTCGGTGTTGGGTTGGTCGGCCATGCGCGCCTGGACCCTCCTGTTAGCGTCTTAGGCGTTAAGCCGTCGCGAAGCGTTCGTCAACGCGGGGCGCATCAGGTCACCAGCGGACCAATCGCCACGCCCACCAAGGTCAACACCGGTATGGCCGCGAGATTGAGGTGCAAGCCGGTGCGCATCATCTGATCGATCCGCACGCGTCCGGTGGCGTACACGATGGCGTTGGGCGCGGTGGCGACGGGCAGCATGAACGCAAAACTGCCCGCGAGCGCGGCCGGGGCGACCAACGCCACAGGATCAGTGCGCCCGGCTGAGGCGGCGGCGATGGTCACCAACACCGGGGCGAAGGCCGTCACCGTCGCCACGTTGGAGGTCAGCTCGGTGAGGAAGATGATCGCCGTGACAAACACCAATACAATGAGCACGGGGTGCAGGTTGGCGACGCCCTCAAGCTGGGCGCCGAGCCACACCGTGAGGCCGGTCGCGCTCATGGCGCCGGCGAGGGCGATGCCGCCGCCGAACAACAACACCACGTCCCAAGGTACGTTCTTGGCCGTCGCCCAATCCATAATCCGTTCACCCGGAGCGCGCCGTCCGGCTGGCGCGACGAAGGTGGTTATTGCGCCCGCAATGGCGATGGCGGCGTCGGCGCGGGCGTTGTTCATGCTGCGCCAAAAGTCGGCGGCGGCCTGGGTGGATTGGGCGTCGATCACCATATTCAAGGCCGGCTGACGCACGATCCACGCGATGGCGACCACGGCGAAAATGAGCGCCACACGCACTTCAGGACCAGTGATCCCACCCAGATTGTTGAGCGCTTGACGCACTTGGGCGGCGCCGGCCGTGGCGGTTTCACGACTGATCGGGAACACCACCCGGGTGAGGATCAGCCATACGACCGGCACCATGATCGCAGCCGCCGGCACGCCAAGCGCCATCCATTGGGGAAAGCTCACAGTCACGCCTGCGTCGTCTTCGAGCGCGCGGATCGCGATGAGGTTGGTGGGCGTGCCCACCGGGGTGGCGACGCCGCCAATGCTCGCTGCGTACGCGACGCCAAGGATCAGGGCGAGCGCGAACGGCCCGTTCAGCCCCTCCTCGCCCACCTCGGCGCGCGCGGCCGACAGGGCGATCGGCATCAACATCAAGGTGGTCGCGGTGTTGGAGATCCACATGGACAACAGCGCCGCTGCGACCATGAATCCTAAGATCATCAATCGTGGTCGACCGCCGGCGCGCACCACCACGTTCAGCGCGATCCGGGTGTGCAAATTCCAGCGCTCGAGCGCCAACGCGATGAAGAAACCGCCAAGCAACAAGATGACAATGTGATTGCCGAACGAGGCGCCGACCTCGGTTGTGGTTTGCACGCCCGCCACGGGTAGAATCACCAAAGGCAAGAGGGATGTGACGGCGATGGGCACCGCTTCGGTCGCCCACCATGTGGCCATAAGCACGGCGAGTGAGGCCACAACCCAACCGTCGCGGCCCAGCCCCTCGGGCGGGGGGAACATCTGCAGCAACACCGCCAGAAGCGGCCCGAGCATTAAGCCGATTGTGCGCGCATCAGGACCGTTTGGCGTTGATGTAGCGGACATGGCGGCCTCCCCTTCACTCAGCGTTGGGCACCCTAGCGCGGCGAACCCGAGCAGCGTCAATCGCGGGGCTCGCCGGTGGAGAGATTTGCGGCGCCGTGACGCTACCGTTTGTCGGCGTGACCGACTATGTAGCGGGCATGAGCGATCTTGATCTCAACGCAGCCATTTCAGCGCGCACCCTCGCCAAGACCTATGGAGGCTCTAAGAAAAGCCCCCCCAAGAGAGCGCTGAAGGGCATCGACCTCGACGTGCCGCGCGGGGCCATCTTTGGCTTGCTCGGCCCAAACGGTGCAGGAAAATCGACGTTCATCAACATTCTGGCCGGTCTTGTGAACAAGTCGTCGGGGGCGGCGGCGATCTGGGGCTTTGACATCGGCGCTGAGCCAAGGCGCGCCCGCGCCGCGATTGGGGTGGTGCCGCAGGAAATCAACCTCGACCCGTTCTTCACGCCATGGGAAAGCCTGGAGTTCATGGCCGGCTATTATGGCGTGCCCAAAGCAGAACGGCGCAGCGAGGCCATCCTCGAAGCGGTCGGCCTGGCGGACAAGCGCAATGCCTATGCGCGTTCATTGTCGGGCGGGATGCGCCGACGGCTGTTGGTGGCCAAGGCCCTGGTGCACAATCCCCCGGTGCTCGTTCTGGATGAGCCGACGGCTGGTGTGGACATTGAGCTTCGCCAACAATTGTGGAGCTATGTGCAGGAGCTGCATCGGCGCGGCACGACCATCGTGCTGACCACGCACTATCTGGAGGAAGCCCAAGAGCTGTGCGATCAAATCGCCATCATCAACCATGGCGAAGTCGTTGCGTGCGAGGCTAAGGATACGTTGATGGGGCGGCTTGACCGCAAGACGCTTGTGATCCAGCCGGCTGAGCCCATGGACGCCCCACCCGCGCTGCGCAACGGCGCTGAAGCCAGTCTGCGGGCGGACGGCGCAGTGGCGATCACCTATAAGAAAGGCGACCACCACGTCGCGGATCTCATCGAACAGTTTCGGGCGGCCGGCGGGCGTATCGCCGATTTGCGCACCGAAGAACCTGACCTTGAGGATGTGTTTCTCGCCCTCACGCGCGCACCGTGATCGGCCGCGCTTAGAGGCGGTCGGCGACCCAGCCGGCCTCAGCGAAACTGCGCTGCAGCGACTGTGACCCGATCAGGTGGAGCACGCCGACCGCGACGAACACCTCCCCCACCTCGCTCTCCATGACCCGACGCAACTCGTCCATCCATGCTTTGTTGCGCTCGGTGATGAGGACGTCGAAGATCGCAGGATGGTTGGTGCGTAGCGATTGCACATCGGCGTTCAGCGCGACCAGGTCGCCGGCAAACCAGGCCCCCGCCATCTGCCTGACGGTATAGGGGTTGGTCTCACGCTCTTCGAGCGTGGCTTCGAGCATGTCCACCCAATCGGCGTCGGCCACTTCGGCCAGGTTGATCACGACATCGCCGCCGTCTTCGAGAAACCGGATGTCTTTGCGGGCGCTGAGCGCATCGGGCCACAGGTCAGCCTCAACGCCGGGACGGACCTGCGCGCCGGCGTCGCCCATCGACACGGCGACGAGCCAGGGTCGCATGGATTCCATATCATCGAGCGGCAATCCCAACTGCGCCGCCCAATCGGCCAAGCGCTGACGGCCCTGCTTGGACAGCATGCGGGACAGGCGAACGCCTTGGGCGTTGTGGCCGTGCTGAATGATCAAGCGGTCGAGTTCAGCGATGGCGTCCCAGCTTTCCGTGTCGGCTTCGAAATAGACAATCTGGGATCGCTCAAATGCGGCTTGGACATTGGCCCTCCGCCACGCCAGCTTGGCCGGCAGCACGTGCAGCGTTCCAAACAGATACACGGTGGTGTCCGCATCGCGCACGCGCCACAGCGCTGGGCCATCCGGAGCGCCATCGCCATCCTCGTCGCGACCGGGGGTCAGTTCGGTTGGCGTGAGGGCCTGGACCATGTCCTGAGCGGCGGCCGTGGTTGGCCATCCAAGCCCAGCACTGTGCAGCCCCACGGCCAGCAAGCCGAAGGTCAAAGCGACGTTGCGAAGGCGAGTGCGCCATTGCTGCATTGCGACTCCTCATAGCCCGTGCGCTAGTGTGGTCCGATGGCGCTGACGGGTAAAGCGCTTGATGCCGCGATTGCGGCGATAGGTGGGCATGCAAGCGGCAAACCAAAGGCTGTAGCCCGTTACGTCCTCGGCGCACCTGTCGCTTAGCCCAACACAGAGCTGGGTGAAGACTTCGCGCTCGAAGCATGAGTTTCATTTTTTACCTTGGATCTTTACGGCCCTTTAAGCCTAGACACGCACTTGTGCGAGCAGACTGAGACTTTGACAACAGTGGGTGGCGCTATGGTCGTCCGTTCGTACACGCGTGACATCACAGTTTTCGCCGTCGCCTCCGCCGGGCCGATGACGCCAGCGTCTTGGGTCCAACGGCCACCGGCGACCGACACGCGCGACGCCCATGGCGATGCGGTCTTGTGGGAGGCGACGTGATGAACTGGCTGCGCCCAACACACGCACTCGGCCCGCAGCACCTTGCCCGGTGGGCCCCTCACTCACGCACGGAGGCGGCCGCTGAGCTTGCGCGGCTGGAGCATGAACGCGACCGGCTGAGCCGCGATCTGGCCACACTCGAACAGCGCCGCAAGACCGCCAAGCTGCAACTCGCCCGTCTGCACAACCGGGCCAAGTTGTTGCACGCCGTCCTCGGCCCGCGCGGCAACGCGCCCACAAACACGTGATCGCTGGGGCGGACAGCATGGTGGAACGCGCAATCATGGACATCTCTCAACGCACCCCGCGCACTGGGCTCCGTCCGGTTGGCGCGGCGGCCAAGCTTGGCTGTCGGGACGAGGACACCGTCCTGCCGCCCGCCGGCAAGGGTGTTTGCGTGTTCGCTGTCGTCCGGCAGGCTGATGCGAGCGCGATTGAAGCCGTGGTCAACGGCGCGCTGGGCGACGTGGTGCGATGTGCGCCGTGCGGGCTTGGGCTCGCAGCTTTGGTTGGCGCCGTTGACGCGGTTGACGGTTCGCCCTTGCACGAATTGAAGGGTATCCACGCCCGAGCGCTCGCGTGCGCACTTGATGCGTTCACAGTCCTGCCCTTGCGATTTGGCGTGTTGGCCCAGGGCGTTTCCGACGTGCGCCGGGCGGTCGCCGAGCAAGCCGAACATCTCACCGCGCAACTGTCAGCGCTTGATGGCATGATCGAAGTTCGGGTGAGCGCGACGTGGGACCTGGAGGCGGCCAGACGGACCGTGATCGCCGAACACCCCAGGCTCAGGGCGATTCACCACGACCTCACCGGACGTGACGAGCACACGACGACCCACCAACGCACCGAATTTGAACGGCGCGTGGGCGCAGCGCTTAAGACGCGCCGTCTGCTCGTGCGCCAGGACCAGTTGCTCGCGCTCGACGACCTTTCCAGCCAATCGGTTGTGTTTGAGCGCGATGACGCACTCACCGTCCTTGATGCGGCGTTCCTTGCGGCCCGCGCCGACGAGCCAGCCCTGGCCGCACGGATTGAGGCCATTGCGGAGGCGCATCGCGAGACCGTGACGCTCACCTACGCCGCACCCGTTCCGCCGTACACCTTTGCGCCTGTACGGTTGGCCATGAGCGCGCCGGCGATGGTGGAGGCAGCCTAGCGATGGGCCTGTTCTCCACCACTTCCGGCCGGCTTTTGGCCTCACGCCAACGCCACCCTTTTCAGCCGCCCACGCGAGGAGACCAGCTATGACCCGCCGCCGTGTCTACGCCATCACCACGCCGCATACCGCCATCGCCGCGCTCGCAACGCGCGGGGTGTTCTCTGAGTTCAACATCACCGCCAGCTGCGCTCTTGGTCTCGCCGCCGTGATTGGCCCGGCCCCCAAAGAGCATGTCCTTTCCCGCTCGCGCAGCAAAGACCTTGAGCACTTAGTTGACGTGCGGCGCGTGCTTGAGGCGCTCTTGCCGCACGGGCCGTTGCTTGGCGCCACACCTGGCCTGAGTTTACGCGACGAAGCCGAGGTGATTCGGTTCTTGGCGGCCAACGCCTCGACGCTGCGCCAAGGGATCGACGACTACGGCGATAAGGTGCAGTTCCAGATTGTTGTGCGCTGGGACCAGGACGCGGTGGTCGCCAGGGCGCGCGAACACGGGCGGCTCGTCGACCTTGAGCCTTCCGATGACGGCGTGATGGAGCGGACCTTGCCGGCGGTGCTGGACGCTGAACGCCAAGTGCATGCCGACCAATACATGGCGACCCTTTCGGCTGTGGCCGACGATCTGATCGTTGTTCCGAGCGCGGACGAGACTGTCGTTCTGAGCGTGACTGCGATGGTTGGGCGCGAGCAGGTCGACGCGCTCAAGGCAGCCGTCGAAGAGGTGGACGCCAGCTGGCCGGACGGGCTCGCGATCACGTTGGCCGGACCTTTGCCGGCCGTGTCGTTTGCCGGCGTCGCCGCCGACCGGCCCAACCCGCTGCAGGTGCGCGCGGCGCGTCGGCGCCTCGGCGTGGGCGCGCGCGCGTCCGCTGAAGACGTGCGGTCCGCCTATCGGAGCCTTTTGGCGGCGTTGCGGTCCAACAACGGCGCAGGCGATGATAAATTTTCAGCGGCGTCCCAAGCTGATGGCATGCTTCGGGCGCTCTTGGAGGCCCGCGAGGCGCTGCAGGCGTTCGACCCTCAGGCCAAAACGCTCCTGCTGGCGCGGCTGCGGCGCGAGGGCGAGCCAAGCAATAGGAGAGCGGCGTGAGCCTTGGGTTTTTGCTGCATGGCGTGGCGCGGGCGACCGCCCGTGGTCCTTTGTTTGACGGTCCGACGCTGGGGCTGCGGCCTCAATGGATTGGCTGTGGCGGGTTCAGTGCGATCGCCTCGCCGATCCCCGAGCGGTTGCCTGGCGGCCAAGCGGGCGACCAACTCCTCGTCGACGCCGACCTGGCCGTTCTGGCTGGGCTTGAGCACAATCACATCCTGACCCAACTGAGCGATCACGCCGACATCGCGCCCGCGCCTCTCGGCCCGCCCCACGCTGACGAGGCCGCGATTGCGACCTATGTTGAGGCGCGCGCCAGCCTGTTTGATCGGGCGCTCGACCGCGTCGCCGGCGCCGGCGAATACTTGGCCCGCCTCACCACAGCCGAGGCGAGCCATGAACCTGCTTTGGCCGATGCGGCTGAAGCCGTGGGCGATCAGCGCGCCGGCGGCCCAGGCGATGCTGCGGCGCTGGTGCAACGCCGCGCCGACGATGTGGCGCGGTTTTGCAACGCTGCGCGTGTCGAACTGGTGTCGCTTGCGCGCGAGCATGTTGTCACCGAGGCGAGCCCGTCAGCAACTGGTGACACGCGTCACCATCTCAGCGTGACGCTCCTGGTGGCGCGTGAACGCCATGGCGAGCTGACTGAGCTGACCAGCGAACTCGCGATCTCGGCGGCCCATGTGGGGATCGATCTCACGGTGACCGGCCCCTGGCCAACCTACAGCTTTGTCGATGCGTTGGGCGCCGACCCGACCTAGGGCCACGGCGCTGAGCTGCTTTTGGGCGGCGATGGCTGCCCAAACTTTGTTGGACAGAAACTGTTTGTTTGCTCCCTTGATCCTATCGATGGTCAACACGCGCGCTTGGACGGGCTGGGCGCGCGCACACTGGCCTGACGGTTCATGAGCACCGACCCCACTCCTCTTGCGTTCTATGGCGTCCAACTGGCCGCAACGCCGCTTGTTTCGGCCGGCGGCAGCGGGATGCTCGCCGGTGTGACGGTTGGCGATGTGCGCGCCGTCGTGGCCTCACAGCTTGACGCCGACGGCGATGTTGATCGGACGGCCCTGCGCACCCATCACGACATCATCATGGCGCTGGCGCAGTCAGGCGCGGTGCTGCCTGCTCCGTTTGGCGCCCACTTTGCCGGCGGAGAACGCCAGGCGCGCGTTTGGCTGCGCACCAACATGACCGCGCTGTGCGCCCAGCTCAGTCTGGTTGAAGGCTGCGTCGAGTTCGGCTTTCGCGTTCGCCTTCGTGAGGCGACCGACACAGGCGTTGTCGCGCCGCTACGCCCGGCCAACGATGTGGGCGACGTGACCGCCTTGCGCCGTGATCGCGACGAGGCCGCAACGCTGAAGGCCGCCGGCGCCCGTCTTGAAACGGCGCTGTCGCCCCTTGCCCGGGCGGTGCACGTTCATGCCAAGGCCGGCCCGGATGGTCGCGCGCTTGTCGGCGGGTTCCTCGCGCCCCACGAGCGGGGTGATGCAGCCGCCGCGGTGTTGCGCGCGTGCGCTTGGGATCTCGGCGATGCGGCAATCACGTTGTCGGGCCCCTGGCCGCCCTACAGTTTCGGCGCTCTCGCCCCTGGCTATTCCGATCCCTACGCCAGGGAGGGCGCGGCATGACGCCTGCGCTGAAGGGACGTGTTGCAGTCAGGGAGGACGACATCGCCCAGCGGTGAAAGCCGCTCGGCTGGTTGGATTAGCTCATGATGGCCATGGTTCGCGTGTTACCTCGTTCTGTCCACCTTGCCCGCTTTGTTGCCGCGGGTCTTCTGGCCGCTGGCGCGATCGCGCTGGGTGTCGCCTGGTCACTTGCCGGCGCGCACAATCCGATCGGACCATGGCTTGGCGGTCTAGCCATGGGTTTCGCAGCAAGCGCCGTCTTGAGCTTTTTTGTCGTCGACGCGATTGTCGGACGCCCGTTGCGCAAACTGGCGGTGGGCGCGCTGACGGCCTCGCGCGCCGACGAAGCCGCGCCGGTTTGGGGCCGCGAGCGCGGCGACGAAATCGGCCTGATCGCGCGGGCGGTGGAGTTCGCCCAAGCGGACCGGATCGCCCGCAAGGCTGACGCCGCAGCCCACGCCGCCGCGGTCGCCAAGATCAACGCAGCGAACGACGCGCACGCCGATTCGGTTGCCCAAGCCGCCGAGACCGTGTCGCACGACGCACAGATGCTGGTGACGACGCTCAAAAAGCTGATGGCCGACGCCGAACAGCGCGCCGGGGCGGAACGCAAAATCCACCAAACACTGGTTGACACGAACCTCGAGCGCATGGCGGAAACCGCCGACCGGCTCGATGCCGTCCACGCGTCATTCGCCGCAACCCTGGCCGATGTCACCGAGCAAAGCCCAGTGACCGCTGAACGCGACACTGCGGACGCAGTCAACGATCGGACGCTGGGACGCGACGCCCTGCCCGCCGCGCTCCTTACCGGATTGGTCGAGCGTTTCGACGCGTGGCCCGCACTTGTGCGATCAGCGCTCGGCGAGGCGTTGGATGACCATGACCGATTGACCGTTGATCGCTCCGATGGGCCCGACAATGGTGTGGTTGGCGCGCTCGGCGACGCCGAGCAGCGCTTGACGGCCGCCATCCAATCCCTGGGTGATCAGATGGAGCGGTTCGATGCGCGCAACGAAACGGCCGCCCTGACCAACCACATCAACGCGATCGAGACGTTACTGCGCGAACGTCCAAACCTCGCCTCGCTCGGGGTGCAAATCACGGACGTTCGCACAGCGGTCGATCGCCTCAGCGATCGCTTGGCTTCCGACGATCAAAGCCTTGACCAGGCCCCAACCCTGTCGCGCTTCACAGAGATGATGACCCAACTTGAGGCGTTGGTGCGCGATGGCGGCCATGGCGGCGTTGACGGGGCTCGGGCTGTGACGATGGGTCCTGATCCGCATGCGCAGACGTCCTCCTCGTCGCCGATGGGTGACGACCAACAGCCAACGGGCTGAACGCAAAGCTCGCGCTGAACGTGCTGTCCTGGCGGCCGCCCGGAGGGCTGAGCCCCGCGCTGCGTGTGATCATGGCATGATGACTGTTGTGGCCTCGGCGGCGGCGATCCTTTAGACTAATGTCGCGCCGAAACGGCCCAAGACCACAGATTGTGCTTACGTGAGGCGGAAAATCAGCTTCACTGCGGCGTTGCGACTTCGTGACGGCATTGTCAATGGGGATGAATGCTGCAGTTGTCTTGTTCGTGTCATCTTTGTACCGTAATTGGCTACTGTATTGTTTCGGTATCGGGCTGCGCACAGGGCGCAGCGAATTGGTCGATTAAGAATCGGGGGATTCCATGAGAACTTCGCGCTCCACGTTCGCAGGCGTCAGCGGTTTGGCGCTCCTTGTCAGCGGCAGCCTCGCGGTGGCGACGCCGGCACTGGCTCAGGACGACGAGGCCGACGGCGCGCCCATGATTGATCGCGTTCGTGTTACTGCGTTGAAGCGTGAGCAAGACGAAACCGACGTGCCGGTTTCTCTCACCACATTCAGTACACAAGACCTGATCAACACGCGCGGTCGTACGCTTGAAGGCATCGAGCAGCTGACGCCTAACTTTAGCTTTGAAGGTTCAGGGACGTTCCCCAACCTGACCATTCGCGGCATCGGCGACGGTGGCCGCGTGGTCGGCTTCTCGACACGCGCCGGCGCCTATCTGGACGGGGTGTACGTTGGTCAACCACCCGCCCTGCCCTTGCCGCTGCTTGATGTGGAGCGGGTTGAGATCCTGCGCGGTCCGCAAGGCAACCTGTATGGCCGCAACACGGTTTCGGGCGCTGTGAACATGGTGACCCGCCTGCCTGGTTCAGAGCCAGAGGGTCGGTTCCTGATCGGCGCTGGCAATTATGGATCGTTCGAAGCCCAAGGCTATTTCGGGGGCCCGATCGTGCCAGGCCGCGTCTTCGCCGGTTTGTCAGCGGGATACGAAGAACGCGAAGGCTACACCACCAACGTGTTCAACGACTCAGATCTTGACGGTTTGGAGCGGGTTGCTGTGCGCGGCGCCTTCAGCGTCGACTTCACCGAGGCCTGGTCAGCGACCGTGCGCGCCGACTATTCGCAAACCGAGACGACCAACGTTGTCGGCGAACCGCTCGAGCCCATCCTGCAAGGGGTTCCGATCCCTGGCGCTGGAGGCGTGACTGTTGACCAGCTTCTGGACTTCCAGCAGCAGCCTGAGCGCAATGTGCGTTTCGACACCGATCCGCTCAATGAGGTTGAGGCCTATGGCATCAGCCTGTCGAACGACTTTGAGACTCAAAACGGCTGGGTGCTCCGCTCGATCACGGCCTTCCGCAACGCCGAGCAAATGCGGGTCAACGACCTTGACTATCTTCCGCAAGAGTATCTGTTCTTGAACTACAATGATGAGTTCGAGCAGTTCACGCAAGAAGTGCAGGTCCTGACCCCCGAAGACCACGCGCTGCGCGGTATCTTTGGTTTGTTCTACTTCGACGAAACGGCGGATTCGGGCCGCACCGTGTTTGTCGGCGAAGCCATGGATGACCCCTTGCCGCTGGTTGGCGCGCCGCTCGGTCTGATCTTGGCGAACCCGAATACGGGGATCCCGATTGTTCCTGGTGATTCGACGCCGACAACGTCTTCGATTGATACCCAGTCGATCGCAGCCTTCTTCTCTCTTGACTACGATGTGACTGACCGCTGGACCGTGACGGGCGGCGGCCGCTTCACGTCAGAGGAAAAAGACCAGACCTACTTCATCGATGGCACGTCGAGCGGTGCGTTCCAGAACGTGACGCCAACCGAGCTGGCCGGCCTGGAACAGTTGGGCGTGATCGAACTGTCGGATGACGGGGCCATTTTGGACGATTTCGACGACGAGCAATTCACGTGGAGCGTGAGCTCGGTGTTCAACCTCAACGAGGACGTCAACGTTTTCGGCCGCGTGGCCACCGGCTTTAAGTCGGGCGGTTTCAACGTCGATTTCGTGAATGCTGGTCAGGTTCAACTTGGTCTGGGCTTCGATTCAGAAACCGTCATCAGCTATGAGGGCGGCTTTAAAGGCTTTGTGTTGAACGACCGGGTGCGTTTCGACATTACGGGCTTCTTTGCTGAGTACGAAGACTTCCAGATCGATCAGTTTGTCGAAATCGCGCCGGGGATCACGGTGTCGAACCTGACCAACGCGGCCGAGGTCGAGACCTTCGGTCTTGAGGCCAGCTTCGATGCGCGTGCGAGCGACAACTTCGTCTTTGGCGGCAGTTTCGGCTATCTCGACACTGAGTTTGTCGACTATGTGAGCACCATCCCGTTGCCCGGCTCGTCCGACATCGAGATTGTGGACCTGAGCGGTAATGAAGTGCCGGAAGCACCCGAGTTTTCCGGCGCTGTGTTTGGCACCTACACCATGCCGGTGGCCTTTTTGCGCGGCGATCTTGAGTTCTACGGCGAGTATTCGTTCCAGGATGAGAGCTTCGCAACGGCGGAAAACGACATCATCCTCGATGCACGCAGCCTGGTGAACGCTCGCATCTCTTATCGCCCGAACCAAGGGATTTGGGAGATCAGCGCGTACGGGAACAACATTTTCGATGAGGACTATGTTGAATCGGCCGGGCGTGACTTCTTCCAAAACCGCATTCAACGCTTCGGCGCACCGGCGTTCTATGGCGCTGAGCTGACCGTTGAATTCTAGTAATATTAGTCCAGAGTAAACTCTTGGGGGCGCAGCCAATCCGCTGCGCCCCTTTTGATTTTTGCCAAGTGTCATTTAACTTTCGCGTACGCCGCACTTCAAACGCCGGGTGATACTGCCAACCCGGCGAACGGCGTTCGATAGAACATTTGGGAAAACTTGATCTAGTCTAACTGAGAGGTGTGCGACTACGGCGGCGCCCTATTGACGCCACACCTTGCGCTCATAGAGTGCAGCAATGACCGGTGAGCGTCCAACTGGGGAGTGGGACATGAAGGCGATGCGCAGCAAAGGGCGTGACCATGGTGGGATCTGGCAGCGGCTTCGCCGCCGGACCGCCGGCGTAGTGACGCGATGCGCTGTCGCCAGCGCCGTGGTGTTGCTCGGGGCGTGTGGCGGATCTCCATTCACGGCGGACGCCCAGCAAGCTGGCCTTGCCGATGATGCGTGGATGAACTTGCCGGCGGTTTCGCCATCGCGCTCGGCGCGTGAGGTCGGCGTGACGAGTTTGATCGAAGCGCAAACGCGCAACATCACGTTTGCGCTCAGTGTTGATCGACAAGGCCAGGCCGGCAGTCTGACGCTGGTTGACGCCGATGGCGCCTTGGACCGTACAGTGTTTCTGGCGCAAGCCTTTGTGCTCGAGAGCCAGTTTCCGCCAGCGACCGTGGAACAGGGCCAAAGCTATCGCGCTCGCACGACGGTTCAGATCGACCCAACCAATGGCCCCGCCTTGGACGATCAGCCCGCCGCCTCGCCAACTGTGCGCATCGTCGTGGCGGTGGGCGAAGGACGCAGCGGGTCCGGGGATGGTTTGCAGGGCGGTGACCTGGCTGGTCCCACGCCGATTTGGGAAGAGACGTTTGCTTTTCAGGACTTCAGCCGCGTCTACCCGCGCCGCGCCTACCGGCGGCGGCAGAATGGATCCGCCGAGCTCAGCTGCGTGATTTTGGACACACGGCGGCTGGCCTGTGATGTGATGAGCGAAACGCCGGCCGGATGGGGGTTTGGTCAAGCCGCGTTGGATCTGACGGAGGAAATGCTGGCGGGACCAGCGCTGCGCGACGGCAGCCCGGCTCCGGGCTTTCGCTTCACGGCGCCGTTTGAGTTTCGGGCGGGACGATAGCGCTTGGGCGTTGTGCGGCCGCAAGGGCGCAAGGGCTGGCCTCCGCCCACCCACTTTCACAGCGTCGCGCTTTGCCACGCCGTTCGTTGATCGGTGGTGGGCCCCTTGCCCTGCGAGAATGTGGGGCCGGCGCGCTTGTCGGCGCTCGCTCTGACGCATTGCCGCGGATCTCGCCCTTGGCGTTGTCGGCGGCGGCGCAATGACGTAGCGTGGTGGCCAATGCACCCATAGCTCAGCTGGATAGAGCGCTGCCCTCCGAAGGCAGAGGTCATAGGTTCGAATCCTATTGGGTGCGCCAGAATTCCTGCGCGAAAACAGATACTTATGCCCCTGAGCGAGCGACCCAGCGCTCCGGGTTTTCGAAAAGTAAGCACCGTGTACCCACCATGTACCCACCGATCGGTAACGATCGGTCAGGTGGGCGAGGTCAAATCGGAACGAGGATCACGCCCGCGCGATCAGAAGAATGCGGCCGCTACGGCGGCTCCGGGCCATTGCAGACATTGGGATGCAGCGCCGATCCGGGCATAGTTGGTCCAAAGGCGCCGGCCGGAGTATACATTGCGTGTGGGCGTTGAGATTCCCTTTTCGGACAGATCAAAGTGAGCGCGGATGGGCGCTGGTTCACATCTTGTGATGCTCAGTATCTTATTGATTTTCGCGCCTTGGTCTCAGCCAACCATGAAGAACGTTCATGCGTGAGGGGCCCTTGCTCCAACGGCAGCCAGTTTATTGCTTAGGGCGATCACAGATTATGAATTCCGATCACCTTCGAACGCAATTCGGACGTCCTATTTCAACTGCAAGTTTCTTTCAGAATCGCCGGCCTCTCTTTTGACTTCAAGGCCGCCGTTCCAAGGGTGGGTTGTCAGCCAACTTCGAATGGGTGGCTGATATCAAATCTGCTGTCTCAGCATGAATTCGTTCGCCAATCATCGTGTTCAGGTCAGCTGACCCGCAGGCTTATCGCTTCGGAATGCCACTTTTCTCAAGGCGCCAGCGGAGGGTGTCGATCCGGTCCTGTCCGAAGAAGGGCTCGCCATTGAAGACCATGGTCGGAACGCCCCAGCCCCCGGCGGCCTCCAGCGCATCCTGATTGGCTTCGATGTCGGGCATGGGATCATTCGCTGCAATGGCTGCATCCAGTTCAGCGAGGTCGAGGCCGGCATGCGCCACGGCTTTCGCCAGTTTGTCACCCTCATTCCAGTTTGGCTCTCCGCCCCAGATCAGATGTGAGACATGGTAGGCGAGATCGACGCCCTTGCCGCGTTTTTCAGCTTCAATGCCGAGGCCGGTCAGACGGTATATATAGGGCTGGTCGTCTGCGACCTCGAAGGTCGCCATGTCCTGGACGATGGGGT
>CAZADA010000023.1:0-29598 GCA_964483775.1 uncultured Caulobacterales bacterium | reverse complement strand
CACGGCACTCCTGATGCGAACGCCCCGCTCGATGAGATTGATCGCAAAACCCATGCGGAAGGTCAGCAAGGCCTGTTTAACAATGCGGCCCAAGCTTGGAACCATGTGATTTACTGGGATGGCATGAAGCCTGGCGGCGGCGGCGCGCCCACCGGCCATATCGCCGACAAGATCAATGAAGACTTCGGCTCGTATGAAGCGTTTCGCGACCAGTTCGCCACGGCGGGCGCGACGCAGTTCGGATCGGGCTGGGCTTGGTTGATTGTCAAAGACGGCAAGCTCGGCGTTCGCCAAACGCCCAACGGCGTCAATCCGCTCACCGAAGCCGGCGCCACCGCGATCCTTGGCTTGGATGTGTGGGAGCACGCCTATTACATCGACTATCGCAACGCCCGGCCCGACTACATCAAGGCCTGGCTCGATAATCTGGTGAACTGGGACTACGCGAGCGCACAGCTGAACGCGGCGTAAGGCGCTGACTTAGATCGCGATGAGGGCGGCGGCGATGCGGCGGCCCTCATCAACCAGCGTTGCGTAAACGCGGCACGCCGCCCCGGTGTCCATCACTTCAAGACCAAGCGCTCGCTCACGGCAATAGTGCAGCACATCGGCCGGCGGATGCGCCATGACCGGTCCGCAGCCGAGCAAAATGAGTTCCGGCGGCGGATCGGCCTGGAGCGCGCGCTCTAAACTGTCGACGGTCGCCTCACCCAGAGCGCTCACTGGCCAGGACGCGGCGGCCCCATTGATGATGAGCACCGAGCCGTCGTGGCGCGCCCCAGCGATGCGGAAGCCCCCATCGCCATACGCCTCAAGTCTTGGAAAAATGATCCGCTCGACCTGGCTCACGTGGCGGTTTCAACCCCGCCTTGCTCGTCGACGCGTTTCAGCCCGGTGATCATCAAAAACGGCGCGGCAATAAAGATCGATGAATAGGTTCCGATCAGCACGCCAAAGATCATCGCGAAGGAAAAGCCGCGCAACCCTTCCCCGGCGATCACGAACAACGCGACCAGGGACAACAGTGTGGTGACCGAGGTGACAATCGTTCGCGACAATGTCCGGTTCACCGACAAATCAAGCACATCGGGCAGAGGAAGGCTCTTATAGCGCCTGAGTTCCTCGCGGATGCGATCAAACACGACGACGGTGTCGTTCATCGAATACCCGACAATGGTCAAAATCGCTGCGACGATCGGTAGGCCGAATTCAAACTGCATCAGGGAAAACATGCCCAACGTGATGACCACGTCGTGCACAAGGGCCGCCACCGCCCCCACGCTGAATCGCCAAGAATCAAAGCGGAACCAAATGTACACCAGCATCAAGAACAGCGCGCCCGTCACGGCGAGGATCCCGCTGACCACGAGCTCCTCCGCCACGCGCGGCCCCACGGTTGAGATTTCCGCGTTGGCGATGTCATAGGTGGGGTAGAGTTCGCGCACCGCACTGAGCACGGCGACCGAAGCTTGGTCTTCGGCCGGCTCAACGCCCTCAACGCTGGCGGCGTCGGACGTGCGCACCCTGATCAGCACGGCGTTGAAGCCTGAGCCGACATCGGCTTTGGCCGGCTGGACCTCGCTTGGGCCTAAGTTGAGCCGGTCGACGGCGCGACGAATGTCATCAACATTGGGGCCTTGGGGGAATTCTTGTTCGGGAAACTGCAGGGTGATCAACACACCGCCAGCGAAATCGACCCCGAAGTTCAAGCCTCGGGTCGCCAATGATCCCACGGCCACCACCAGCATGACCGCTGAAAGCACAAACGCCATTTGCCGACGGGCGACAAACTTGAACTTCGGTTCGCTGGCGAAAAAGCGCAGTCCCATCGTTGTCCCCTCTTAAGATATTGGCAACACGGCCGGCCGCGTGCGGCGCAGCCACAAGGCCACCATCACGCGCGACAGCACAAAAGCGGTGAACACCGAGGTGATGATGCCGATGCCCAGCGTGACGGCAAAGCCCTGGACGGGGCCCGAACCCACCATGTACAGCACCGCGGCCGCGATGAAGGTGGTGATGTTGGCGTCTAGAATCGTATTGCGCGCGCGCAGGTACCCGGCCTCAATGGCGTTGGCCGGCGAGCGCCCATTGCGAACCTCTTCGCGGATGCGCTCAAAAATCAGCACGTTGGCGTCAACGGCCATCCCCACTGTGAGGATGATGCCCGCGATGCCTGGCAAGGTCAGCACAGCTTGCAGCCCCGAAACAGCGCCGACCATCAGCACAAGGTTGGTGATCAGGGCGATGTTCGCAAACACGCCAAACACGCGGTAGATCAACACCATAAAGAAAATGACTGCGACGAAGCCAAGCACGAGCGCAATGGCGCCGGCGCGCATGGCCGCGCCGGCGGTGCCCGGGCCGACCACCCGGCGTTCCAGCACTTCCAAATCGGCCGGCAGCGCGCCTGAGTTCAACAGCGCGGAGGTTTCTTGGGCGGATTCAACGGTAAAGCCCCCCTCAATGACACCCTGTCCGCCACAAATCGAACTGCGGATCACGGGCGCGCTGACCACCCATTCATCCAAAAGCGCGGCGAAGCGCGAGCCAACATTGCTGCCGGTCAAGTCACAAAAATCGCCCGAACCGCTGCCGGTGAGCCGGAAACTGATCACGGGCGCGCCTTCTTGGAAGGCCTGGCTTGCGCGGGCCAGTTGATCGCCGCGCAGGCGCACCTCCCGCTCAACATAAATGAAGGGCTCACCCCATTCTTGTTGGGCCACCAACATTTTGAGGTTGGGGCTGCGTTGGGAAGCGTCGGCGCGAAACAACAGCTTTTGCTCAGCTTCCGCGACCACAGGTAAGGCCTGCCAAAACGCATCGGCAAGGAAACGCCGGTTGGTCGGATCGCCGCTGGTGGACACCAGCGCGTTGGCCAGGGCGCGTTCGCCTTCATCCAAGGGCGCGGCGGCCAGGCGGCGATCAAGCTCAGCGCCGATCACACCCTTAAGGGCGATTTCCGCCGCGTCATCGCGCTGACCGGCTTGGGTGTAGATGACGGCCGACCAAGCAGCGCCGTCCGCACGCAAAATCGGCGCGAGAATGGCCGCGATCTCCTCGAGGCAATTCACGCCGCACGGCAGTTCAACCTGTGGATTGCCAATCAACTGCGCGGCAATGACGTGCGCCATGCTGCGCACCGAAAAAATGCTCTCGTCGACCTCGCCCGCGGGTGTGTAGGCGGGTAACGCTTCGAACGCTTCAGCGACAATGCCTGGGACGTTCACGTCGCTGTCGACAAGGTGGAACGACATGTTGGCGGTTGTGCCAATGCGCGCTTCGAGGGCGGCCGTGTCAAAGGCGCCGGGGGCTTGCACCAAAATGCGATCGCGGCCCTGGCGCTGGATCGAGGGTTCTGACACGCCAAACGCGTCAATCCGTTGGCGGATCACCCCTTGTGCGCTCTCGATGGTGCGCTGCTGAATGTCCTCAAGCAAAGCGTCACTGATGGTGACGAAGACTTCCAAGCCCGATTGTTCAACCGCATAGGCGGCCGGGCCGTTGGGATCCTCGCCCACCCGCTCGCTAAACAGATCGCGGATGATGGGAAGTCCGCGATCGAGGTCTTGTTGCTCTTCAAAGCGCACGAGAACGCCGCCGCCAGCTTCGTCGACGAGCTCAATGCCAAACAGCAATTGGGCGTTGTCGAGCTCGCGGCGCACATCACGCTGGCCTTGTTCGAGCCGCTCAGCGCGCACCGCCGCCACGTTGACCTCGTACAGCAGGTGGGCGCCGCCTTGCAGGTCGAGGCCAAGCCGCACGGTCTCCGACGGCATCACGCGGTTGAACGGAGCCGGCATCCCACCGGGGATCGCGTTGGGCAGAGCAAGCAGGGCGCCGATGGCGACCACCGCAGCGATGAGCCCGAGTTTCCATTTGCCAAAGTGCAACATGCTGATCACGCTCGCCGTGAAACGACGGCCTTAGTTGGAGGCGGGTTCATCATCGACATTGTCGTTGGCGGGCGCCGGTTCCGTCTTCGCCCGCACGTCCGACACGGCTCCGCGCAGCACTTTGATCCGGACGCCTTCGGCCACTTCCAACACGAGCTCATCATCGGTCACCCGGGTGATCTTGCCGATCACGCCGCCGGTGGTGACCACCGAGTCTCCCCGGCGCAAACTGGCGACCATCTCGCGGTGGTCGCGCAAGCGTTTTTGCTGTGGACGGATCAGCAGAAAATAGAACACGACGAAGATCAAACCGAACATGATCAACGTCGAAACCAGTGAACCGCCACCCGCTCCGCCGGCCGTCATCAGTATTGTGGTCTCTGGCGCTCCAGCCATTGCGCTCCCCGTGTTTGGAAAATCAGCATCCGCCAGGAGATGAGGATCGGCGGGCGCGGGGACAATATCAGCGCTCGGCCTTCATGCAATCCACCTCGGTCAGACGTTTGGCGCAAAAGCCGCTTTTAGCGTTCAACTTTCCTGCGGGAGAACCGAAAGCGGATCCACCGCCCTGCCCGATCGACGCACCTCAAAGTGCAATTGAGCCGTGGGCGCTTCTCCGGTGGCGCCCACGCGCGCGATGATGTCGCCCGTTCCGACTTGATCGCCCTCGTCCACAAACAACGCGTCGGCGTGGGCGTAAGCGGAAATCCATTCGGTATCGTGCTGAATCAAAAGCAGGTTGCCGTAACCCCTTAAGCCGTCTCCAGCGTACACCACCCGGCCTGATCGCGCGGCCCGCACCGGCGCGCCAAAGTCAGCGCCAATCTTCAGTCCCGTGCTGCGTGCGCCCAAGTCGTTGGGGCTGTAGCCCGCCAGCAGCGTCCCCTCGAGGGGCCAGGCAAAGCGGGGCGCGCCGATGGTGGGCTGGGACGCGACCCGCGTACGCGGCTCTGCTGGGGCTTCAACGGTATCGCGCAAATCACGGGCGAGCGCGGGGAGCAACACCAATTGCCCGGCTCGCACGCGGCGGGATCGCCCCATCTGGTTGAGCAACGCCAAGGACTGGTAGTGGACGCGAAACCGTTCAGCCACGTCGCGCAACGATTCACCGCGCTCAACCCGATGCAGGTTCGGCGCGGGCAAGGTCAGCTGTTGACCGACATTCAAGCTGTAGGGCGCGGTCAATGCGTTCGCTTGAATCAGCGCCTTGAGAGCGATTTGGTGGGTTTCGCTCAGGGCGAACAAGGTGTCTCCCGGCCTGACACGAATAACGCGATCCCGGCGCATGGCCGCCTGCGCGCCAGGCGTGGCGTCGCCTGTGCGGTGTGCTGCGGGTGGGTGCGTCGTGGGCGTTGTGGTGGGGTCGCCCGCCTCGTGGTGCACGGTCGCAGGCGCGACGGCGCTTGGGCCCCACACGGAGGCGGTCCAGGAGCGGACTTCGCGCGCTTCCAAGGTGCGGCGCTCGACCGGCGCAGGCTCTCGCTTGGCCGTGCAGCCAACGCACACCGCCACAACGCCCCCCAGGGCGAGGCGCCACATCCATCGTGCAAGCCGTTCCATGGGCTTGATGTGCGGCGCCAGCGCTTAGCGTCAGGTTACCGGCGGGCTGTGCGGCTAGGCTTCGCCGGCCACCGCGGTGGGGCCGAGCGCGTCTTGCAGCGCTTCGATGGTGGGCCGGTGGGTCAGATCCACATGCAACGGCGTGATTGAAATGTAGTTGTTGTAAATCGCGTGGAGATCGTCGCCCGGGTCGGTGTTCGACAGCCCGCCCTCAAATCCGAGCCAATAGTAAACCCGTCCGCGCAGATCCTCGCGGCGCTCGGCGGTGAGGTGCCATTGGTCGCGCACGCCCTGCTGTGTGACGAGTAGGCCTTTGACGTCGCTGGGTTCGCAGGGCGGAAAATTGACATTCAACGCCACGTCCGTCGGCCAGCCGACCTCGAGCATGCGTTTGATCACGCCCGGCCCGTGTTCCAACGCTGTCGCATACGGCGTCTTCGACATCTGCGTAAAGCTGCGAAGGGTCTGCGACAGAGCGATGGCGGGCACGCCCATCTTCATGGCTTGGATCGCAGCGGCCACGGTGCCCGAGACACTGACGTCGTCGGCAAGATTTTGTCCGCGGTTCACGCCGGACAACACAAGGTCGGGCTTATCGCCTTCGATCAGATCGTGCAGACCCAAAAACGTCGCGTCCGCCGGGGTGCCGTGGACGGCGAAACGCTGTTCGGCATGCTTGGAGACACGGATCGGATCGGCAAACGACATTTTGCGTGAGGCGCCCGATTGCTCGTGGGCCGGCGCAACCACCCAGAGGTCTTCGCTGAGTTCTTGGGCAATGTCCTCCAGACACGCCAGGCCAGCAGCCTCCACGCCATCGTCATTGGTCAGCATGATTCGGTTGTGGGCGACGGTCATAGGGGCTCCTCTTGCTCGGGTCGCGCTGGCCTACACCCAGGTGGCGGCGCTGTCCAACCTGATGACGCTTGACCCAGGACGATCGGCGCGAGATCTAAGCTCCCAACAGGCTGGGGAGTTAGCGCGTGGTGCCAGCTGCACGAGCGCCAGTGTTCATTGATCGCCTGCATGAAACGGTAGCTGTTTACGACAGTTTCATGCAGGGTTTCGTTGTCGAAGACGGCCGGATGCTTCGTGTATTTTGTGAGTTCGCCACCTTTACGGGTGGGCGGCAAGGGCTCAGCTTTCGTTATCAACCTGGCGAAATCTTCATTTGGAATGTCGAATCCCTCTCCTTTGAAATCACAGGCTCTGTCAGCGCCGACGATGAAGGTGCGCTTGACTTGGGCTGTCTTCACATCGAAGACCGACACGGGGACGTGGTTTTGGGTGTGCTCGGGGGCAGCCTGGTGATCTCGGGTGGGGAGCTGCTGCTCAGCCTGACGTTGTGAGCGGTCGCGCTCAGTCGCCGCAGCGGCGTCGCAGAACACGCAGCATGGCAGGCCCTAGGGGAATCGAACCCCTCTTTCCAGGTTGAAAACCTGGCGTCCTAACCGATAGACGAAGGGCCCACAGCTGCTGGACGCAGAGACATATAGGCCGATCGGCGCGCGCGCAAGAGCTGGCTAGTGGGGAACCGCCGCGGCGTCCTCGATCTCCACATCGACATAGCGTCCCCGGCCGGGTTTGACGCGCATGGCCAAGTGCACCCGGGCATCGGGCTTGAGTACGGCGTCGAGGCCCATATCGCTGGCGCGGAAGGCGATGGCGTCGAACCGACCACCGTACTCATCAGTAAGCGCGGCCTTCAGGTGACCCGTCCCCACCTCGCGCACGCCGGTGACGCGCACATCGCGGGCGGCGAAGATCGGCTCGGGATTGCCCGGGCCGAAGGGACCCGCGCCGGCAACGCTGTCAGCTAAGTCGCGACCCACGCCGCGGGCGCTGACTTCGGCGTCAATATCCAGTTGCGGCGCCTCAGCTGGCCCTGCGGTGCGCACGGCCTGGTCGAGGTAAGCGGCGAAGGTGCGCACCTGGTCCGGTGCGAGCGACAGGCCCGCCGCCATCGCGAGGCCGCCGCCAGCAGTGAGCACGCCCAGTTATTGTGTTTTGTTAATGATGGCGCCGAGATCAACACCCGCAACGGAACGGCCGGACCCCTTGGCCTCGCCGTCACCGTCATCAGGGAGCGCGATGACCACAGCAGGTTTGGCGAAGCGCTCCTTCAGGCGACCAGCCACCACGCCGATGACGCCGGGGTGCCACCCCTCGCCTGCCGCCACGATGGCGGCCCGATCGCCGGCGTGAGCGTCGCTTTCGACCTGCGCGATGGCCTGAGCCAGCACATCGGCCTCAATCCGGCGGCGTTCGGTGTTGAGCGCATCAAGCTGGGCGGCGATGCGCTCGGCTTCGTCCCGGTCATCGGTCGACAGCAAGCGTGCGCCGAGGTCGGCCTTGCCCACGCGCCCGCCGGCATTGATGCGCGGGCCCAACGCAAATCCAAGGGTGGAGGCGCTCACCGTCTCGCCCACCGAGGCCACGCGGGCCAAAGCCGCTAAACCTGGGTTCGTGGTCCGCGCTAAAACCTTCAGCCCTTGGGCGACGAAGGCGCGGTTGACGCCCTTGAGCGGGACCACGTCACACACGGTGCCCAACGCAGCAAGGTCGAGCCACTGCAGAAGGTCTGGCGCGGGGCGAGCCGACGTGAACACGCCGCGACGTTTGGCTTCGCGATTGAGCCCGGCAATGAGCGCAAACACGACGCCGACGGCGGCCAAGTGTCCCTGGCCTGAGGCGCAGTCGGGCCGATTGGGGTTCACCACGGCCGCGGCTTCAGGCGGCTCGCTGGTCATCTGGTGATGGTCGACCACGACAACGGTGAGGCCGAGCTTGGCCGCCTCTTCCAACGCGTCGTGGGCCATGGTCCCGCAATCCACGGTGACCACAACCTCCACGCCTCGATCTTTCAGAGCGGCGAAGGCCTGAGCGTTGGGGCCATACCCCTCGGCGATGCGATCGGGCACATAAAGCTCAGCATCAGCGCCGAGCATGCGCCAAAACCGCAAGAGCAGCGCGGCGGACGTCGCGCCATCCACATCGTAATCGGCGAACACACACAGCTTCCGGTCGGCAGCGATGGCGTCGAGAATCACCGCAACGGCCGCATCCATGTCGGTGAACGACGAAGGATCGGGAAAGCTCGCGCGCAATGTCGGCTTGAGGAAGCCCTCGGCGTCCTCGCGGCCCACCCCGCGGCTGGCCAAAACGCGCGCCAACGCTTCGGGCGCATCCAGCGCGCGCATCAGCGATTGCACATCGCGCTCATCGGCGTGGCGCAGCGCCCACCGCCGGCCTTTGACCGACTGCGTGACGCCGAACACCGAGTGGTCAAGTGGACTGGCGAACTGATCCATCGCCCGAGCTTAGGTGATTCGGACGCCGCCACGGGTCGGTTTTCCCAACCCAACCATCGCTCAGCGGCGCTTTGTGAACACACGTGCGATGCTGCGCGGACCGTTGCTCGAGCATCCTGTGCGTTTGCTGGCGTGGGCCGGCAAGTGGACCTTCGCCGCCAACGTTGGTGTGTGTTTGAGCTAGTCGGCCTGAGGGGCTGGCGCTTCATACAGGGTCAGGCGTTGCAACGCCTCAGCCTTTACAGCATCGACGGCCGGCGCGATCTCGTCCAACCGACTTGCCGGGCCGCCGGTCGCGACCTCGTCGAAGGTCACCACAGAACCGCCGGCCGGACCTTCTCCGACCGTGATCGTCCAAACCACGTTGACACCCATGCCTTGCAGCGGGCCAAAGGGTGCGTTCAGCCGCAGCTGTTCACCCTCGATCACCAAAAGCACGTCGCCATGGGTGACCGAGCCGCCGGTCCAGTCTTCGCGCCACAGTCCGCCCGCGCGTGGATCAAGCGACAGGTTCGCGGCATCGCCCGAATAGGTGTGATTGGGCGACCACCATTCGGCGGGCTGGATCAGCCGCGCCCACATCTCCTCGGGCGACAAGGAGGAGCGCATCTGTAGCGACAGCTCATAATGGCTCGGGCTTGACGAGACGATGTCGGCCGACGCCATCCCCGGCGCCAGCACCGCAGCGCCCAGCACTGCGGCCAGTGTGAAGCTGGCGTTCGCCATGGTGTGCTCCTGTATCGTTCGCCCAGGCCGGTCAGCCCTCAAACAAGGCGGCGGTGGGCAGTTCCATGTGCAGTTCGCGCACACCTTGATCCATCGAGGTCATCAGCAAAGTGTGGGTGGCGCAAGCGTCGCCCACTTCTTGGGCGCCTTCGACCAAAAAGCCGTCGGTCACGCCGCTCGCCGCGAAGATCACCCAATCGCCTCCGGCAAGGCCGTGCAGGTCGAACTTGGCGTTGGGATCAGGCACGCCCACGCGGTCGGCGCGGGCGCGTTCCTCGTCATTGCGAAAATGCAGCCGGCCCTGCATTTGGCCGCCGACACAGCGCAGGGCCGCGGCCGCCAACACGACTTCGGGCGCGCCGCCGCGGCCAATGTACATATCGAACTCATCGCTCTGCGCCACAGCGATCACGGCGGCCACATCGCCATCTGAATACAGCCGCAGCCGGGCGCCGGCGGCGCGCAAATCGGCGATGATTTCTTCATGGCGGTCGCGGTCAAGCAGGCACACGGTGCAGTCGCTCACCGGTTTGCCCTGGGCCTCGGCGACGGCGCGGATGTTGTCGGCTGGACTTTGGTCAAGGTCGATGATGCCATCGGGCAAGCCCGGGCCGACGGCGATCTTGTTCATGTACACATCGGGGGCGTGGAGCAAACCGCCACGGGGCGCAAGCGCGAGGACGCACAACGCGTTGGGCTTGGCCTTGGCCGTCAACGTGGTCCCTTCAAGGGGATCGAGTGCGATGTCGACCTCGGGGCCGCCGCCGCCCACTTCCTCGCCGATGTACAGCATCGGCGCCTCATCGCGCTCGCCTTCCCCGATGACCACGCGGCCGGCTATGGGCAAACGATCCAGAGCGGTGCGCATGGCGTCAACGGCGGCTTGGTCGGCGTCTTCCTTGCGTCCCAGGCCAACCCAGCGGGCCGAGGCGACGGCCGCGCGCGCGGTGACGTGGGCGGTTTCATAGCTCAAAGCGCGCAAGGCGGCATGGTCGGTCATGGCGGATCTCACAGGCGAGGACGGTGGAGCCCAGGATTGGCGTGATGGGTGTGCCCCGCTTTGCAACGTGGTGTCGACCAATCAACTCAGCGCGCCTGAGAATCACGGGTTGGCCCGATCCTCGGCCAGCTGGCGGCGTTTCTCCTCAGCAAAGGCGGCTAGATCAGCGCTGATCACTTCCAAATGGGCGATGGCCGCATCCCATTGCTCGGCAGTGCGGATGTTATCTGGGTAAGGTGGAACGTCGCTGAGCCGCGGATAGCCAGGATTGGCCTGGGAAATTTCGTGTGTTTTCTGCGCGACCCAATCGTCAGCCGGGGGCGTGCTGGTGCAGGCCGACGCCAATCCCGCTGCGCTCAATGTGAGGAGACTGCGGCGCGCCCATGACATCTTCATGTGGTGATCTCCTTACTGGGGGCCCGGACTGTGTCCCGTCGCCAGGGCCCGAACGCTTCTCATCCACTGGAGGTGTTGTACACGCGAGCAAACCTTGGGCACAACATACCAGTACGTCGCCACGCACCGGGGCACGCGCGATCATGGGAGGACGCTATGGGCAGTGGAAAGGACAAGGACGGGGCTGAGCAAGACTGGTCGCAAATGACCCAGAACAATCTGCAAGCCATGGAAAGCTATGTCACCGCCTTCACCGATGCGTTGAGCAAAACCACGGGCGCTTGGGCGGAAGTGACCAAGAGCGCGGAACGTGATCCCAGCCAATATGGGCCCGACCCCGACCCCCTCCACGTGGCCAGCGATACCGCGAAAGTCCTGACCCATCTTGCTGCAGATCCCGGCGCGATGATGAAGGCGCAAACCGCCCTTTGGAGCGGGATGATGCAGATCTGGGCGAACGCGGCCCAGCGCATGGCGACCGGCGAACCCGCCTCGTCCAGCCCCACGCCGTCGGCCGACAAACGCTGGCGCCACAAGGACTGGAACGAACAGCCGGTTTTCGATGTCATCAAGCAGAGTTATCTGCACATTTCGGACTGGATGGTGTCATTGGTGGAGAGCGTTGGCGGCGTGGATGACGCCACCAAACGTAAAGTCGCGTTTTTCACCAAACAGTTGGCCGACGCGTTCTCGCCCACGAATTTTCCCTTCACCAATCCCGACGTTCTTCAGGCCGCAGCCCAAGAACGCGGCGAGAATTTCGTACGCGGCATGCGCAACCTGGCGGGGGACTTGGCGCGCGGTCATGGCAAGCTGGCGATCAGCCAAACCGACTTCTCCCAATTCAAGGTCGGGGAAAATGTCGCGACGACGCCGGGCGATGTGGTGTTTGAGAACCGGCTGTTACAAGTGATCCAGTACCGCCCGCAAACGGCGACCGCCCATGCGATTCCCCTGCTGATCTTTCCGCCCTGGATCAACAAGTTCTATATTTTGGACTTGCGCGAAGAAAACTCCATGGTGAACTGGCTGACCCAACAAGGCTTCCAAGTTTTCCTGGTATCTTGGGTCAACCCCACGGCGGACTACGCAGACGTTCGGTTTGATGATTACATGCTTGAAGGCATTCTTCCCGCCGTTGATGCGGTGTGCCAGCAAGCCGATGTTCCAGCTGTCAATACGGTCGGATACTGTATTGGTGGGACGCTGCTGTCGGCGACCCTCGCCTACATGGCCAAAAAGAACGACACCCGCATTCAGTCTGCGACCTTTTTCGCCGCGCAAACCGACTTTGCCGAAGCCGGCGATTTGTTGATGTTCATCACTGATGATTGGTTGTCTGAGATTGAACGGCGGATGGATCAAAACGGCGGCGTTCTTGATGGCCAAAGCATGGCTGACACGTTCAACATGTTGCGGGCCAACGACCTTGTTTGGTCTTTTATGATTAACAACTATCTGCTTGGCAAAGACCCCCGGCCATTTGATTTGTTATACTGGAATTCTGATCAAACCAGGATGCCCAAGGGTGTTCACTTGCATTATCTCGACCAGTTTTATCGCAAGAACGCCCTCGCCAAGGGGGAATTCACCATGAATGGCGAGCCAGTCGCTCTTGGTGATGTTTCGATACCCACCTTTTTCCAGGCCAGCCGTGAAGACCACATCGCGCCCTACAACTCGGTGTATCGCGGCGTACGGCTGTTTGGCGGCGAGCGCCGGTTCATGTTGGCTGGATCCGGGCACATCGCAGGTGTGATCAATCATCCAAGCGCCAACAAGTATCAACACTGCAACAATCCCACGACGGATCTGCCGCCCACCGTTGAAGCTTGGCTGGCGGAGGCGAGCGAAGCCGCCGGCTCGTGGTGGCCCGATTGGAGCGTGTGGTTGGCAGAACGCTCGGGGCCCAAAGTGAAGCCGACGCCGGCCGCTGAGGCGCCGCTCAAGCCCATCGAGCCGGCGCCCGGGCGTTACGTGACGGCGCCCTGACATGACGCAGCACCTCGCGCTGGTGACCTTGGTGGTCGATGAGTATGACCGCGCCATCGCCTATTTCTGCGATGTTCTCGGATTTGACCGTGTCGAGGATACGCCGCTGTCACCAACCAAACGTTGGGTTGTGGTCCGCCCGCCAGGCGCGGGAACGGGGTGCGGCGTCGTGTTGGCGCGCGCGGCCAAACCCGAACAGGCCCAGTGCATCGGTCAGCAGGCTGGCGGGCGGGTGGCGTTTTTTCTGCACACCGACAATTTCGAGCGCGATCACGCCGCTTACGTCGCCCGTGGCGTGCAGTTTGTCGAAGGTCCTCGAGAGGAGCCCTTTGGGCGCGTGGCCGTGTTTGAGGATCTCTACGGCAATCGCTGGGATTTGGTGCAGCCGATTGCTGCGCCAAATCCCCCTGTCGGCGCGTCTTAGCGTTTGGAGAACTGGAAGCTGCGGCGGGCTTTGGCGCGGCCGTACTTTTTGCGCTCAACCACGCGGCTGTCTCGGGTCAAGAAGCCGGCTTGTTTGAGCGGCTTGCGCAGCTCGGGCTCATACAACGTCAGCGCCTTGGAAATGCCGTGCCGGACCGCGCCGGCTTGGCCTGACAACCCCCCACCGCGTACGGTGGCCATCACATCGAACTGGTCTTTGCGATCGGCCGTCTCAAAGGGTTGTTGCAGCAACATCCGCAGCGCTGGGCGAGCAAAATAGATCTCTTGGTCGCGGCCATTGATGACGATCTTGCCTGCGCCCGGTTTGATCCAAACGCGCGCCACAGCGTCCTTACGCTTCCCGGTGGCGTAAGACCGGCCAAGCGCATCGCGCTGGGGTTCGGGCATTTCGCCATCGTCGGTGAGCGGCTCGGCGCCGTCAGCCCCGCCGGACGCGGCGGCCCCGCTTGCCATGACGTCTTTGAGGTCTTCCAAGGATTTGGGTTGTTCGGGGCTTTCCCCAGCCGTGGGCGTCGACATTGGGCCGTCTCCTACTGTTCGCTGGCGTTTTTGGAATTCAGAGCGCTCAGATCGATGCTCTGCGGCTGCTGGGCTTCGTGGGGATGTTCGGCGCCGGCATAAACGCGCAGGTGGGACATTTGCTTTCGCGCCAAGGGGCTCTCCTTGGGCAGCATGCGCTGGACCGCCTTCATCAACACGCGTTCGGGGAACCGCCCATCTAGGATCTTGTCCGCGGTGCGTGACTTGATGCCGCCTGGATAGCCGGTGTGCCAATAATAGGTCTTTTGCTTGCGCTTGCGTCCGGTGAATACGACCTTTTCGGCATTGGTGACCACAACATAGTCGCCGCAATCGACATGGGGCGTATAGTCTGGGCGATGCTTGCCGCGCAGGCGCATGGCGATGAACGCCGCCAGACGGCCGACGACCAGCCCCTCCGCGTCAATGTGGATCCACTTTTTCGCATTTTCGCCCTCCAAATCGGTGGGCTTGAGCACATAACTGCGGGTGCGCTCAATCGGCGCTGTCGTCTCGGGGGCGCTCATGGCGCTTCTCCTTGGAAAAAAATCGAGCGCGGTGACTACGCGCATTTCAATCTGGCGTCAACTGCGGGCCGTTTTGTCCAATAATTCAGCGATTTGCAATACGGTATTGATGTACCGCACAGGAGAGTGCGCCGCGATATTGCACGTGAGGGCTGGTCAAGCCTGACGTCTCGCGTCAGGTTGCCCACAACTCGACACCACACTGGAGCCGCCCCATGCAACGCACGCGCGCGCTTGCTCTGTTCGCCACATTATCATTCGGCCTCGCCGCCTGTTCAGAAGGCGATTTGCTCGACGTCCCCTCCCCTGAGGCCCAGCCCGGTTTGGCCACGACATCGGAGTCATCGTCGTCACCGGGCCCGGCCCAGGTGACTGTCGTTGAAGGCATTGAGGATCTGGGGGCGCCGATCATCGCCCTGGTGGGGTTGCCCAATGAAGAAGAACCTGGCGACAGCCAAATCGTCGCCGCGCTTGAAGGGGGTGGGTTGGCCTTCGCCAATTTCCGGGCCGATCCTGTGTTCGCGACAGCGACTGAGTTGGGCTCCGGCGGGGGCGAGCCGTTGCCGCCCCTCACCTCACTCATCGCGGCGCCCAACTTTTTCATTTCGCGGTTGGGCCAGGTGCCCCTCATCGCGGCGGTCGGCCCGGACCTTGACAGCGTGGCGTTGTACCTCGTGATCGGCGTGGTGGACGCAGATGAACCGCCCGCACTTGAGCCGGTTCCGGTCAGCCAACCCATCGGGGCCAACGTCGCGAACATCACAACGCTGTGCACCGTGCGCGCCACACAAGCCTCACTCGACTTCCTCGTCATCGGTGAAACCGAAGCCGAGCTCTGGAGCGTCACCTTTCAACCTGATCCGCCGACCATGATGGCGGAACTCATCGACGAAGCGCCTGAAGCGATCGGCGCGACGGGCTGCGCGCATGGCGGCGACGAGCCGCTCTTGATCGGCCCCGATGGCAAGTTCAAAGAGGGTTTGGCGGCGGTGTCGATCGCCTCCGTGACTCATCGGGCCGATACGGCCGCACCCGAGGAGTATGCAGTGATCGCCCGGCCTGGTGTGGCGAGTTTATCGGGTCCGCGGCCCGACTGGGCGCCGCTCTATGTCGCCGATCCCCAGACCGGCGAGGCTCTGTTCGCCCTCGAAGTGCAAGCGGGCATCAACACCACGGGCGTTGACGAGGTTGAAGTCATCTACGCCTCAGACGCCAATTTCGGCGCGAGCTACGGCGAGGGATTGGTGTTGCTCGCCGATGGCGCCACCCTCAGTGTGGTGTCGACGCAGCAATTGAGCTCAGCTTTGGGTCGGCGCGCCGTGACGGCGAACTAGCTAAGCTTGCGCGGATCAACAGCGCGGCGACAACGAAAATGACCGCTGCAAGGGCCTGGTGGGCGGCGCTGAGCCCCAGCGGGGCCGCATTGATCAACGTCAGGACGCCGAGCGCCACCTGGGCGGTGATGAGCAGGCCCAGCGCGCCGGCCCAACGTCGCGCGGCGGGCAAGACCTTGGTCTGGCCCCAGCCGACGAACGCAGCCACACCGAGCGCTGCGACCGCCACGCCATAGCCCATCACACGGTGGTGGAACTGAACCGTGGCCGGGTTCTCCAGCGCATCGCGCCACCACGGCGTCAACGCCCCATAGCTTGGCGGCGTCCAGGCGCCCGCCATCAGCGGCCAGTCCGTGTGAATGCGGCCCGCGTCGAGACCGGCCACCAATGCGCCAAGGAGGATCTGGATGAACACCAGCGCCGTCAGTCCTGCCGCCGCCGTTGTGGCGGGCGTCCATCGCATGGGACGGCCGAGCGGCCGCGCCACGTCCGCCAAGGTCCAGGACAGGGCTGCTAGGAGCGCAAACGCCAAACCCAAATGGGTCGCCAACCGGTAGTGGCTCACATCGACCCGGTTGACCAAGCCGCTGGCGACCATCCACCAGCCCACCACGCCTTGCAGCCCCCCAAGAGCCAACAGCGCCAGGAAGCGCGGGCGCAAGGTGGCCGGCAACCAACCGCGCAACCAAAGCAGGGCCAGCGGGACCGCGTAAACCAAGCCGAGGACGCGGCCTAGCTGACGGTGCCCCCACTCCCACCAATAGATCACACGAAACTCGGCCATGCTCATGCCGAGATTCTGCAGTTGGTATTCTGAGCTGGCCCGATACTTGTCGAATTCCTCATTCCAGCCTGCTTCAGTCAGGGGCGGGATGGCGCCGGTGACGGGACGCCACTCGGTGATGGACAAACCGGAATCCGTAAGGCGCGTCAGGCCGCCAATGACGACCATCGCGAAAACAAGAAAACTCGTCGCGCCCAGCCACAAGATCAGCGCGCGGCGCTGGGTGCGCGAGAGGTCGGCGGGTGTTTTGAGTGCTGCGGTCATTTGGCCCATGGGTCTTGTGCTTTGACGGCGTAAATAGCGATGTGTAGCACAAGGTCGATGGGGCGTGGCGGCATGTCACACACCGCCATGGTGGTGATGGGTCAGCGGGAGGCGGACGAAAACACATGCAGGTGAGCGGCTTTGTGGTGTTGCGTTGGGTTTGACGCTGGGATACGGCGCACTGTTCGCCCTTTTGGTTGTGGTCACCCAAATGTTGGGTCAATCTGAGACCGTACGCAACTACCTCACGCTTGGCGTCGTGTGGTCGATTTTTTTCATGCCCGGCCTTCTTTATTATGGTCGCTACCATCGTAAAGCAGCTGGTTCAGTGTTTCTTGTTCTCTACATTTTTGTCTATATTGTTGCGGCCATGGAGATCGCCGCCGCCATAGCTGGCGCAAGCGACGGCAACAAACTCATCGAAGGCGTGTACTTTGTGGCTGCGGGTTTGGCCTGGATCATACCTTTGCGGCCATTGATGCTGTGGATGCACCGGTCGCCCCACAATCCCCGACCCCACGCGCCAGGCTGAGTTAACCAGTCACCGCCAATTGCGCAGCTTCGCGCGCCGCCATGGTGATGGCCGGCCACGCCTTGTCGGCGATGGCCTCGCGCGTGGCGACCCAGGTGCCGCCCACACACGCCACGTTGGCGAGCGACAAATAGGACGCCGCCGTGTTCAAACGGATCCCGCCGGTCGGGCAAAACGTCACGTGAGGCAAAGGCCCGCCAAACGCCTTGAGGGCGCTAGCGCCGCCTGCGGGTTCAGCGGGAAAGAACTTTTGGTGGGCAAAGCCCGCCTCGAGCAACCGCATGACTTCGCTCAACGTCGCTGCGCCTGGCAGCATCGGTGTGGGATCGTTGGCGATCTGTTCGAGCAGGCTCGGCGTGACGCCGGGGGTGACAATGAAATCTGCGCCCACATCTTTAGCGCGGGCAAGGTCATCGGCCGACAGGATCGTTCCCGCCCCCACCACCAGGTCGGGACGCGCGGCCTTCATGGCGGCGATAACATCGACGGCGGCCGGCGTACGCAGCGTGACCTCGAGGACCGGGAGACCGCCGGTCGCCAACGCATCAGCCAGCGGCGCGGCGTCTTGGACATGGTCGACCGTGAGAACCGGGATGACAGGCGCTTTGGCGAGGAATTGGGCGATGGTCATTGGGCGGGCGCCGTTTGCCGGGCCGGCATCGCCATGGCGTCAAACGCGCCAAAGCTGAACGCGCCCTGCTCGGCCGTGGTGACCAGTTGGCGCATCCCAGCGAACAGTTCGCGCCCCATACCGCGTTGGGCCTCGGTCAGGTCCTGGGTCGCCAGATCGCGCGCAGCCCACTCGGCCGGATCAACTTTGGCCTGCAGCACGCCGGTGACAGCGTCGACCACCATGATGTCGCCATCGCGGATCTTGGCGATGGCGCCGCCGTCCGCCGCTTCGGGGCACACATGGATCGCGGCCGGCACCTTTCCCGAAGCCCCCGACATCCGCCCGTCGGTGACCAGCGCGACCTTGAAGCCCTTGTCCTGGAGCACGCCCAGCGGCGGGGTGAGTTTATGCAGTTCGGGCATCCCGCACGCCTTGGGTCCTTGAAAGCGGACCACGACGACGCAATCGCGGTCCAGCTCGCCCGCTTGGAAGGCGTCCATCAGGGCCTTTTGGCTATGGAAGACGATTGCGGGAGCCTCGACGACGTGGCGTTCGGCCGCCACCGCAGAGGTCTTGAGCACGGCGCGGCCGAAATTGCCGTCGAGCACTTTCAGGCCGCCATCGGGCTTAAACGGCTCAGCGACGGTTCCCAAGACCTCGGGGTCCTGGCTGGTCGCCGGGGCGGGTCGCCAGGCCAGCACGCCGTCGTTGAGGAACGGCTCTTCGGCATAGGCGCGCAGCCCCTCGCCGTGCACGGTTTTGATGTCGTCGTGCAGCAATCCGGCGTCCATCAGCTCACGCATCAAAAAGCCCATACCGCCCGCCGCGTGGAAGTGATTCACGTCCGCCAAACCATTGGGGTAAATCCGGGTGAGCAGCGGCGTGACTTGCGCCAGCGCGTCCATATCGTCCCAGGTGACGATCAACCCGGCGGCCCGCGCCATGGCGATCAGGTGGATGGTGTGGTTGGTCGACCCGCCGGTTGCGTGCAGTCCGACAATGGCGTTAACGATGGCGCGCTCGTCGACGACCTCGCAGAGCGGCGTGTAGTCCTCGCCCAAGGCGGTGATCTTGGCCACGCGCTGGGCGGTGGCGCGCGTCATCGCCTCACGCAGCGGCGTGCCGGGGTTGATGAACGCCGACCCGGGCAGGTGCAGGCCCATAACCTCCATCAGCATTTGGTTGGAGTTGGCCGTGCCATAAAACGTACATGTGCCCGGAGAATGGTAGCTCTTGCTTTCCGCCTCAAGCAGCTCATCCCGGCCCACTTTGCCTTCGGCGAACAGCTGGCGGACCTTGGCCTTGTCGGCGTTCGGCAATCCTGACGGCATCGGCCCGCCTGGAATGAACGCAACCGGCAAGTGGCCAAAGCGCAGCGCGCCGATCAGTAAGCCCGGGACGATCTTGTCACACACGCCCAGGCACACCGCGCCGTCAAACATGTTGTGCGATAAAGCCACCGCGGTTCCCATGGCGATCACATCACGGCTGAACAGCGACAGGTCCATGCCGGGCTGGCCCTGAGTCACGCCGTCGCACATGGCGGGCACGCCCCCGCCAACTTGGGCCACTGCGCCAACCTCGCGCACGGCGGCCTTGATGATCTCGGGATAGTCGCCAAGCGGTTGGTGGGCGGACAGCATGTCATTGTACGCGGTCACGATGGCGATGTTGGGCCAGCGCGCGCCCCTAAGGGGTGATTTGTCATCGCCGCTGGCGGCGAAGCCGTGGGCCAAGTTGCCGCAGGAGAGTTGCTGACGATGAACCGTTTCGCTGGTCGCCCCGGCGCATTGGGCCAGATAGGCCGATCGCACGTCGCGGCTGCGTTCGGCGATTTGATCGGTGATGGCGGCGACGGTGGGGTTCAGGGTCTGGCTCATTGACGAGTTTTCCTCGGTTGGACGGGAGACGCCGCGTCTACTATGGCGCCCACAACACCTGGAGCTTGGCGGCGGCGTGGCGGAGTAAGGCGCGGACAGGCATGTCCTCAACGGGGCCGTCTCCTCGGGCGGTTTCAAGGGTCGCGCGCTTTTCCTCGCCGGTGATCAACAGGAACACGGCGCGGGCATGGGCGAGCGGCGCGAACGTCAAGGTCATGCGGTCAAGGTACACGCCGGCCACCGGGCTCGGTTTGGCGCGCACTGCGGCCACGCGGCGGGTGTTGGTCGGGTCGATCGCTGCGGCCAAGCCTTCAGCGTGGGGAAACCATGAGGCGGTGTGCCCATCCGCGCCCAGTCCGAGCACCACCGCGTCAAAGGGCGCGGGAATGTCAGCGTAGGTTTGGTCGATCGCCCCAACGGCGTCGAGGGGCGTGACGTCCGGGGTTTTCATCGGGGCGAAACGCGCCGCTTTGGCCTCGTTATGCAGGAGCGTGTCGCACACCAGAGCGGCGTTCGAGCCTTCCTCGTGCGGTTCGACCCAACGCTCATCAACCAGGGCCACGGTCACGTCGCTCCAATCCAGCTCGGCCTTTGACAGGCGCGCATAGACGGGGCCTGGTGTTGAACCGCCCGAGGCGGCCAAACTCGCGACACCGCGCTCTGTCAGACCCATCCGCAGATTCGTGGCGAGCGCCGCGGCGGCGGCGTCAACCATGGCGCCGCGATCGGCGAATTCTGTGATCGCCAGAGGCGGGCTAGGCGCTAAGTCCGTCATACCATTCCCGATCATCACGTCCCAACATACGCACCGCCGAAGCGGGCCCGTCTTCTCCGGCGGGATAAAAGTCAACGCTTGCGCCAGCTTGCTCCCAGGCGTTGAGCACGCCGTCGGTCCACGCCCACGCCGCCTCCACCTCATCGCGGTGCATGAACAGCTCTAAATTGCCGCGCACCACCGCCATTAACAGGCGCTCATACGCGTCTGGATAGCGCAGCTTAAACGTCTCGGCGTAGGACAGATTGAGCGGCACCGAACGCAGCCTAAGCCCCCCCGGCCCTGGTTCTTTGGTCATGAGCATCAGCTTCATGCCTTCGTCGGGCTGCAGGCGAATGATCAGTTTGTTGGGTTCGAGATTGGACTCGAACATGGCGTGGGGCACGGGCTTAAACTGAATGATGATTTCTGAGCGGCGCTCACGCATGCGCTTGCCGGTGCGCAGATAGAACGGCACGCCGGCCCAGCGCCAGGTGTCGATGAAGGCCCGCAACGCCACATAGGTCTCGGTGTCGCTTTCACGCCCAACCTCGTCGCGGTAGCTCTCCGCCGCCACGCCCTTGGCGTACTGGCCGCGGACGGTGTCCAGGCTGACCGTTGGCGCGGCCATCGGGCGCAAACAGCGCAGGACTTTGAGTTTTTCATCGCGCACGGCCTGCGGCGACATGGATCCTGGCGGCTCCATGGCCACCAGACACAAAAGCTGAAGCAAATGGTTTTGCACCATATCGCGCATGGCGCCGGCGGTGTCGTAATAGCTCGCCCGATTTCCCGCACCGATGGATTCAGCGACTGTGATTTGGACGTGGTCGATGCCGCCTGAATTCCACAACGGCTCAAACAAGACGTTGGCGAACCGCAGGATCAACAGATTCTGCACGGTCTCTTTGCCCAAATAGTGATCGATGCGGAAGATCGCGTCTTCCTCGAACACTTCGCCCACACAGGCGTTGATCTTTTGGGCCGAGGCCAAGTCACGGCCAATCGGCTTTTCAAGAACAATGCGCGAGTTGGGCGTTTTCAGTCCGCTCTGGCCGATGGCGGCGCACACCCCGTCAAACAATTTGGGCGGCAGCGCGAGATAAAACAGCCTCAGCTTATCGTCGCTGCCGTCCAGCGTTGATTTGAGCGCGGCCAGTCCCTCACCGCCTCCATCCAGCGTCGTGGGCGCATAACTGATGAGCTTTGCGAAGGCGCCCCAGACCGCCTCGTCAACCGCTTCGTCAGGATAAAACGCGCCAAACGCCTCGCGCACGCGCTTGGCGTAGGCTTCGTCGGTCATCTCCTGACGCGCGGTGGCGATGATGCGCGAGGTGTCGGGGATTTGCTGGTCTTTGTAGCGGTGGTAGAGCGCGGGCAACAGCTTGCGCAGCGCCAAGTCGCCCGTGGCGCCAAAGACCACAATGTCAAAGGGCTCAACGGGAACAAAACCGGCCTCAGGCATAGGCCACTCGCATGATGTTCGTGGTTCCCGGCACACCGAACGGGTAACCCGCGGTCACCACGATGCGATCGCCTGGTTGGGCGAAGCCCACCGATTTTGCACGGGCGCACGCCTCCTCGGTCATTTCCTGCAGGCCATCGGGTTCTTGTTCGGCATACTCGCTGTGCATGCCCCAGACGACACACAGCCGGCGGGCGCGCTCCTGGCTGGGGGTGAGCGCCATCAACGGCGCGCCCGGCCGCTCGCGCGCCATCCGCAGCGCAGTGGAGCCTGAATGGGTGTAGGTGACGATGATCTTGGCGTTGAGGGTCTCAGCGGCGACGCGCGCTGCAGCCGTGACGGCGTCGGCGGCGTTGGCTTCGTGCTCAGGCCGCCACAGCGCCAATTGATCTTGGTAAATGTCGGAGCCTTCGGTCCGGGCAACGATTTTGTTCATCATTTCAACGGCGAGCACCGGGTAATCGCCTGCCGCGGTTTCACCCGACAGCATTACGGCATCCGCGCCATCGAACACCGCGCCTGCCACGTCTGAGCCTTCGGCGCGCGTGGGCATGGGCCGCGTCATCATGGAGTCGAGCATCTGCGTGGCGACAACCACCGGCTTGCCGCTCAAGCGGCATTGGCGGATCAATGACTTCTGGATCAGCGGCACGTCTTCAAGCGGGCACTCCACGCCCAGGTCGCCGCGCGCCACCATAATCCCGTCGCAATAGTCCAAGATCGCTTCAAATGAGTCGACGGCCGCGGGCTTTTCGATTTTCGCCATGATGCCCGCGCGCCCGGCGACGAGCTTGCGCAACTCAGCGACATCGGCGGGCGTTTGCACAAAGGACTGGGCGATCCAGTCGACGCCAAGCTCAAGGGCGAACTGCAGATCCTTGTGATCCTTTTCGGTGAGCGCGCTGCCGGGAATGACTCGGCCAGGGATGTTGACGCCTTTGCGGTCGGAGATCACGCCGCTGACAACCGCTTCGAGCACCGCCCGGCCCTCGCCGACCTCCTTGATCTCAAACCGCAGCTTGCCGTCATCCACCAAAAGCACGCCGCCCGGCTCAAGGGCCTCGAACAAATGTGGGTGGGGCAGCTTCACGCGCTGGGAGTCGCCAGGGGCCTCGTCGCTGTCGAGCACGAAGGTCTGGCCCTGTTCGATGGGCGCTGAGCCCTCGGCGAACTTACCGACACGGTGTTTGGGGCCTTGTAAGTCCGCCAAAATGCAGACTGGCCGCGCAAACTGGGTCTCAAGGCCGCGGATCCAGCCATGGGCCTCTGCGTGGTCTTCATGGCTGCCATGGCTGAAGTTGAGGCGGAACACATCCACGCCCGCTTCAAACAAGGCGGCGAGCATGTCAGGCGAGCGACACGCCGGGCCAACCGTGGCGATGATCTTGGTCAGGCGATGGCGGCGCATGGTCACTGACCCCCGGTGAAGCGGCGCCGGTCTGCGCCGGCACGCTCATGGCGTGTTTGTCGGTGAAAGTAAACGCCCATCGCATATCCTCGCTAACCCCTGGCATGAGCTATACACTGCAGGCCGTGCTGTTGCACGTCTGGGTTCTGCAGTTCACGCGCCGGCGCACCGGCCATTATTCGGCCAGTTCGTAGGTGGCGCGCCACGTCTCGATGTCAGTTTTGAAGCCGCGAACGGTTTGGGGATGATCGGCGGCGACGTCGTGGAGCTGACCTGGATCATTGCGCAGATCATAAAGCGCCACGTCGTCGGTATCGCGCATCCAGACGAAGTGCCATCGCAGATCGCGGCGGTAATAGCCTTGGCGTGGAGCGCCCATGTGATCGTCGGTGAAACTGTCGGGCTCGCCGCGGAAATTGGTGCCCGCGCGGTGCTGGGTCATTCGGCCCACAAAGTAGGGTCGCGTTTGCGCTTGAGCATCGCCTTCAATCGAGGGACGCAAAGACTGGCCGGGGAGATCGTCAGGCTGGGCGGCGCCGGCATAGTCCAAGATGGTCGGCATGACATCCACAGCGCTGGCGAGGGTTTGGGTGTCGCGCAAGGCCGTGATCTGTCCGCGCCAATAAAAGATGATCGGCGTGCGAAATCCCGTCTCGAAGAACGAGCCTTTGCCGCGAGGGCCGCCATTGGCGAAGGTGATGTGGTTGTCGGCGTATTCGACGTTGGCGGGTTGCTCCCAGCCATTGTCGTTGATGTAGACGATCAGCGTGTTGTCCAGCAGGCGTTGGTCGCGCAGGGTGTCGAGGATCTCCCCCACGCCCCAATCAAACCAAGCGATGTTGGCGTAGTAGAGCTTGGCCGATTCAGACAGGTCGTCGCGGTCCTCAAAATACTTGTAAAACTCGTCAGGCGCGTTGAGCGGGGTGTGCGGCAAAGCGGGGCCATACCAGACAAAAAACGGTTGGTCGGCGTGCTGCTCGATGAATTCCGTCACCGGCGCCATGGTTTCCCGGCCGATCCGTTGACCTTGCCCGCCCATGAACGTGAAGAACCAGCGGTCACCGAGCTCCACAGCGTCGCTCCAGTCCCAGGTTCCCGTCATGCCGTGGGTGAAGCCGCCATGGGCGTACGATTGCTCCCACCATTTACCGCTTTGGTGCGAAACATAGCCTTCCGTGGCCAGGATGCGCGGCAAGGTGTCGAACTGTTCGATGGCGCTGGTTTCGTATTGACGGTGTAGAATGTCCCGCTCGCGCGGGGTGTCGACGCCCTCGGGGAGCGTGTTGGCGGCCATGGCGTGTTCGGCGATGGCGGTGGCGCGTTGTTCGTACTGAACCGGATAGAGCCCGGTGATCAAGGACTGAAGGGTCGGTCGGCAGAAATTCGATGTGGCGTGGCCAACCTCGAACACGGCGCCGCCCTCGCCGATGATGTCCATGTTGGGCGTTATGACGTTGTCGTCGCCGAGAAAGCCCAGATACGGCCAGCCCAAATCGTCGGCGATGATCAAAACCACATTGGGCGGTCCATCGGGGCGGCGCGGCTCCACGGTTCGATCGATTTCCCCGGCGTACGTGTCATCGAACACGCCTCCAAAGTCGAACGCCGGCTCCGCGTCGCGTTCGGATACGCCGGCGCAACTGGTCAGCGCGATGAGTCCTGCAGCCCATCCCCATCGAAGTCCCATCATGGTCGGCCTCCCCTGTTGTGTTCTTTGTCTCAGCGTGCACGAGATGGACGCGACGCACAAGTTTTTGCAGAAATTTGCATCGTACGAAGCGCCTTCTTTGACGCTTGTGATCGGTTATAAATGGTCGCACGTTCGAGATCCTGGAACTCTGAGGACGGAAATTGATAGGAGCCGCGCCATGTCTGATGCAGGATTTTGCGATGCGTTTTCCGCCGCCCGGAGCGACCGGGGCACATGGGTCGAGGTGGAGGGCGAACCCATCTTGATGGTGTTGGACTGGCGCGGCGTGCGCGCGGCGGCCCAAGACTGGCGGACCTTCAGCTCGGACGCGCCGTTTCGCGTGCCCATTCCCAGCGAGGAAAACGTGCGGGGGGTCCGGCAGTTGCCCATTGAAACCGATCCGCCGCTCCACACCGCCATCCGGGCTGAGCTCGAGCCCTGGTTCCGCCGGCCCGCGTCATCCGACTACCGCGCTGTACTTGATGGGTTGGTCGCCCGGCACATCACGGCCATGCAAACGGGCGCGCCCGTCGATTTGGTTCGCGACTTCGCCCTTCCCCTCCAGTCAAGGGCGCTCGCCGTGCTGTTGGCCATGCCTGACGCCGCTGCGGAACGCTGGATTGGCTGGGGCACGCATGTGTTCCACGACGGACCCGACGCTGGGGCGAAGGGCGCCGACGTTGATCAGTTTATCCGCGCCGAACTCGCCCGTGCGCAACGCGATCCCGGCGATGATTTTTTCTCCGCGCTGACCCGCTTTAAGATTGATGGCCGCGGCTTGACGGAGGATGAGATGGCCGGCGTCGCCAATCTCACCTTCGCGGGCGGACGCGACACGGTCATTCATAGCATCACCACGCTGATGCATTGTCTGGCCGCCCGACCGGATGTGTGCGCAACGCTTCGCGGCGATGCACGAGCGATCAATGTCGCGGTCGAGGAAATTGTGCGGGTGACCTCCCCTCTGACGCATATTGGCCGGGTGTGTCCGCTGGGGGCCCAGGTGGGCGATCACCATGTGTCTAAAGATGGGCGTGTGTCGTTGTGCTGGGCGGGCGCCAACTACGATCCTAGCGTGTTCGCCGACGCGGGCGTGTTGCGCTTGGATCGGACACCCAACCCGCATGTCGGATTTGGCAGTGGGCCGCACACCTGTTTGGGCGCCCCACACGCCCGTGCGCTGTTGCGCGCCGTGCTGAGTCATCTTGTGTCGGGCGCGGCGGTCATTGAGGTCGTTGAGGCCGCACCCTTGATCGAACGCATCGGCCCCTTCACCCGCCAGCTGGGGTTTACACATCTGTCGGCCCGAGTGACCTAAGCGCGGGCTTGCCGGCGCGGCGAGGCTCAGGCGGGATGCTAGGCTCAAGGGCGCTCGGTCGCGCCACGCATACGGAGGCAGCGCATGAAACTCGCCGTCATCAGCGTTATGGCCACGGCTGGCCTGCTGTCGGCGTGCGTTAACCCTGGCTTGGGCGACCAGCATGCGTGTGTCGACAGCGAAGCCTGGTTGGCGCAACACCCCCACCCAGCGCCGATGACCGTCGAAACGCCGGCTGAGGCGCGGTCAGCGCTGAAGATGGGCCGCCAAGGCGTGTTGACCTTCACCGGCTGGTCGGGCGCCGCCATTCCTGTGTTTTATGCTGCGCCTGAAGCGATGGACGCGCGCACCCCCGTTGTGTTCGCGTTTCATGGCGGGTGCCGCAATGGCCATGTGGCGCGCGACCACTGGCGGTCGGCCGCCGAGGATTACGGCGCGCTCATGCTGGCCCCGTCGTTTTCGCGCACCGATTTTCCGCGCGCGGCGGGCTATCAGCTCGGCGGCGTCATCGATCCGCACACCGGCTTGGCCCGCGAGCCCGATCAACGCACCTTCGCTGTGATCGAGCCGCTGTTTGCGTTGCTGCGCGAGGCGCTTGGCTTGGAGCGCGAGACATTCGCCATGGCGGGGCACTCAGCGGGCGCGCAGTTTGTGCATCGCTATGTGATGGTGACGCCGGACCACAACGTCCACGCCGCCGCGATCGCCAATGCGGGTTGGTACACCCTGCCGCACGGCGACGTCGCGTGGCCCTACGGGATCGACGGCGCACCGGTCGATGAGGCGTTGGTTGAACGCTATTTGGCGATGCCGCTTGTCCTGGTGTTGGGTCAACTTGACAACGACCCCAACGATCCGGTGCTACGCAAGACGCCCGAAGCCACAGCGCAAGGTCCCCACCGCCTCGCGCGCGGGCGAGCCGCCTTCGCCTTTGCACGCGCGCAGGCTGAGGCGCGGGGCGTGACGTTCGGCTGGAGGCTGGTGGAGGTCCCCGGCGTTGGCCATGACGGCTCGGCGATGGCTGAGGCTGCGTTGGCCGCTATGGTCGCGCTGGCCCCGGCAGGCGATCCTGCGCACGCTCAGCCAGAGCCGCAGCGATAACCGCGTCGACCTGCTCAGCCGCCAGCCCGAGATTGGTGGTCGGATCGAGCAAGGCTTCCAGATCGGCCGCCGTGAGGTGGGCGGCAATCTCCCGATCCGCCAACAAAGCGGCGCTGAAGGTGATCGCTTCATCAAGGGCGCGTTGGGCGCTGGCGCGGACCCGATCTTCGGCCTCGGTTTTGCCCATAGCCTCGGCAAGGGCGAACACGACCCGTTGCGACGACACCATGCCGTCGGTGCGATCCAGATTGGCGCGCATGGCCTCTTCGTTGACGGCGAGCCGGCCGATCAGGGTCGCAGCATTGTCCAGCATGGCTTCGGTTTCGATGCTGATCTCGGCCAGCACAGCGTTGGTGCGCGAGGTGTTGTCGCGCTCAAACACGTTGATCATGTCGTCTTGGATGATGGCGGCTAAGCGCGGGATTTGGCGGCCTTTGAACACGAGCGCTTCGGACAAGGAGGGATTGACCTTATGCGGCATGGCGCTGGAGCCCACGGCTGTGGCCGGGCGCACTTCGACGACCTCGCCAATGTCGGTCATTTGGAGGAGAAACACCTCCTGGCCCAACCGCGCATAGGTCCGGCTGATGAGGGCCAGGACGCCGGCGTACTCGCCAAACACATCACGCGCGCCGTGCCAATCATCGATATAGGGCTCGGGCAATCCCAACTCCTCGGCGAAGGCGGCTTCCACGGCCATCGCATCGGGGCCAAGGCCAACATAACTGCCGACCGCGCCTTTAAGGATCGATGATCGTTCGACCCGAGCGAGGAGATCATGCAACCGGGCGATGTGACGACGGTTCTCGCCAATCCACACTGAGACCTTTTTGCCAAAGGTGATGGGCAGGGCATGCTGACCGAGCGTGCGCCCCATCATGGGCGTGTCGCGGTGCGCTTGGGCCAGCGCGATCAAATCCGTTTCGATCGCGCGCAAGTCTTCAATGGTCAGCAGAATCGCCAGGCGCACCTGCAGCATGCGCGCGGTGTCGTAGACGTCCACAGTCGTCGCGCCATAGTGCAACGCATTGGCGGCCTCCTGGGGAAGGCGGCGACGCCAAACGTTCAGCAACGCCACCATGCGGTGACGCACCAAGGCGTGTTCGGCCGCCAATTCCTCGGCGGGAATGCTGTCGAGGGTCGCCGAGGCGGTGATGGCCTGGGCGGCCGCGGTTGGTATAATGTCGTAGCGGGCTTGCGCGCGGGCGAGCGCCGCCTCGATGTCGAGCACAAACTGGTTGAGTTGATCGCGGGCAAAGACGGCCTCGACCGACGTCGGCTCTGCGCGCTGGGCGTGCGCGGGCGTCAGGGGCGCCACGATCCACACGATGTGGGCCAGACACGCCGTGAACGTCGCCCGCAGCCTCACGACTTGAGCCCCAACATCAGGGCATAGGTGTAGTCGATCGACGCCGTCATGGGATCCTCAGAGATCCGCCAATCCTGAAAGCTGTTGGCCGCCAGGACGGTGTAGCCGCCGTTGAGGAACAGGGCGTTGACCAGAACATGTTCGACAATCGTTGGATCAAAGTCGCGCGCCGCACCCAGGCTCACGGCATGGGCGTACGCATCGCCCAAGCGCTGGGCGGCGACGCGCATGCGGCCTTCAAAACGTCGCTGGCGGGCTTTGGGCAAGGCGTTCATCAAATCACGGCGCAGCAACTGGGTGATCCCGCTGGCTTGGCGATAGATCAGATCGCGGATGGCGTGCTCGACGATCTCGAGGCCGTTGGCGCATTGCGCCTCGGCGCGATCCAAGGCCGCCTCAATGGCGGACACTGAGCGATCCATACAATGGTCGAGCAATTGGTCCTTATCGGTGATGTGATAGTAGAACGCGCCGCGCGAAACGCCCAGCGAGGCTGCGATCTCGCTCAACGATACGCCGGTGAAGCCGCGCTGGTTGAACAAGCGCGCGCCAGCATTGATGAACGCCTCGCGCTTCATGCGGTTGCGCGCATCACGGTCAAAAATCTGCGACTCATCGCCATGGGCGGCGTCAAGATTCAGCGTGATCGGCGACCACGTCGATCGGGCGGCACCGCAGTCCGCCAAGATGGCGAGAAACACCTCGATGTTGCGCT
>CAZADA010000022.1:0-30512 GCA_964483775.1 uncultured Caulobacterales bacterium | reverse complement strand
GGGCGTGTGGACCGTCGTCCGAATGCGGGTGCGTATGTGCGGCCCGCCGCGCTCTAATTTTGAGACCGGCGCTACCACCCCACGCCCACCACAAATGGCGCCTACACCCGCAACGCTCGGATGGTCCCGCCATGGCGCGGCGCGCGCGAAATGCGCATCGTCCTGCGTCTTGCAGAAATAGGGGCCGTCAAACAGCTCGGGAAGGCAAATGATCTGCGCACCCTTGCCGGCGGCCTCACGGATCAGATCGACCACGCGCCGTCGGTTCGCGTACGCATCCTCTCCGAACGCAGCTTGCACGACGCCTAGCGTCAGCGCGACCATGGCCCCTCCGCTCCCAACGGCGCATGGCACGTGGCGCAGTGAAACCCGCCCCCGCCCGTCAACGTCGCCTGGCAGGGCAACCCAACAATCTCACGGTCATCAAAGACCTCGCCCAAGGCCGCCAGCACCTCTAGGCCCAACGCGCTATCCTCCGGTCCGCCATAGAGCGGGACAACGACGCGGTGCGGCGCAAACACATAGTTGGTATGTGATGCAGCCAACGGCCCATCCTCCCCCAAGCGTGCAGCCGCGCCGGGCACGCGCACAACGTCAATCGGTCGACCGAACGCATCGCGCGCACCGTCGAGCCGCCGGGCGACGGCGTCCCGTGCCGCCCCATTGATGTCGTCGCGACCATGGGGAGCTTCGGTCACCACCAAACCCGGCCGGGCAAACCGCACCAAGGTGTCCACATGACCGTCGGTATGATCGCCGACAAGTTGCTCATCCAGCCAAATCACCCGCTCCACGCCAAGCCCCACGCGCAAAATGGTCTCCACGTCGCGTTCACTCAGGTTCGGATTGCGGTTGGTGTTGAGCAGGCAGCGCCTGCTGGCGATCGCGGTGCCTTCGCCGTCAAAATCCAGCGCCCCCGGCTCGCCAACCATCTCAAGACGATGAAGCGGCGCATCGGCCAACGCCGCCAGGGCCCCCGCCACCTCAACATCGCCACCATACACAAACCGACCGCCCCAGCCGTTGAACGAGAACGCGGCCGCCCGCAATGACGGCCCCACATGCGCAAAGATCGGGCCAGTGTCGCGCAGCCAAATATCGCCATACGCCGCTGACCAAATCGCCGCTGATCCACCAAGCTCTTCCACGGCCCCAGCGACCGGCCCGGAGCCCCCCTCATCACCGGTCTCTCGCTCACCACCGCCGACGAGCACCACCGCCCTAGCGGGCGCCGCCGTCTTGCGGGTGTCCGGCTCGACAACCACATCGGCGGCCGCCTCTTGGGCGAAGCCCACCAGATCCAGCACATCGCCAGCCGAAGGTCTCAGCACCAATGGGGCAGGGTCGCGCGACACCATTGCGCTGTCGGGGCGCGGCCCACGCAGCGCGCCGGTATCAGAGCTGCGCGCGGAAGCAGCCACCAGGGCGCGCGCTGGGGTCTCACCGCACAAAGCCCGCAGCAGATCCGCGACCTCCCGTTCAGCGCCATCGCGCGCGCCCCCCCAATCGCGATGATGCGGGCGTGCGGTCGCAACCCAAGCCATCGGTGAGCTCTCATGGGGAATGTCGACAGCCATGGTGGTCCTTACCCAGTGCGCCCTGCGCGCTTCAACATCGCAAGCCGCTGCGCCGGGCCAAAGGCATCGCTACGTCGAAGCGCCGCGCCCAGCAACTGTGTTGTCCCCTTTGCCGCAGTCACAACAAAAGGAGCGGCGCAAAATCAACGCGCCCAACCACATCACCACGGACAAAGAAAAAGGGCGACCCCGAGGGGCCGCCCAGACAATGAACTGACTGATTTGGATGCCTTAGAACTCGTAACGCAGGCCCAAACGGATTTGGTAGACTGAAGAGCTGTTGCTCTTGAAGCCCGCTTCCTGGTCATCGAAGAAGTTGTAGCGGTACACACAGTCGGTCGCCGCCAAGCAGGTGGTGCGTGGCAGATCGCCCGTCAGCGCCGTGGCGCCGTCGACGCCATTGGCTTGGACGTCAGCAACGCTCACCAAGTCAGCGAAGATGATGTCCGCATCGCCATTGCTCGGCCCGCCAAACTCTGTGCCCCACTCATCGTTGAGAAGGTTTCCGACGTTGAAAATGTCGACGGTGAACTTGAACCGGTTCTCGCCAACAAACCGCTCCACGCCGAACAGACCTGGCAGGTCTTGCTGGTAGCGGAAGTCCCAACGCTGATTCCAAGGACTTTGATCTTCCCGGTCATTGTTGATGCCCGAAGCGATACCGCGATCATTGATGTAGTCCAGGAACGCGGCTTGATCGAAGGTGCTCGCAAACACAACAGCCGAGTCGTTGAACGAAGAACCATCGTTCGTCGGGATGTAGACTGGGTTGTTGTCGAACGGCCCTTCGCCGTTACCGCCACGACCGAACAGCGCGTTGCTGACCGCCGGGTTGTCGTTGTCCAGCACGTCAAAGCTGTACAGGAACGGATCGCCCGACTGGACAATGCCGAACAAGTCAAAACGGCTGTTGAGGTCGCCAAACACCTGGGTTTCGTACGAGAAGTTCAGTTTGAAGCTGTGCTCAACTTCAAACGGCCCTGTTTTCGCACTTGGGTTGTTGCGGTCGAGATCCGCAATGCCCCGCCAGGACGAGATACCGCGAGACGACGTGCCTTCGGTAACGAACTCAGCATCGGTGTAAGCGTAGGACACGTCGAAACCGAAGCCAGCGTCGTACTGCTTGGCCAAGCCGAAGGTCAGAGCCAGGCTCTCACCATCGTCTGAGTTGGTCAGCGCGGTGGCGTTGTTGATGCCCAGAGCCTGGAGGTCGGCGTAGATGGGGCGACCGTCAGGCGCCGTTCCGGCCGGCAAAGCGTCGGGATCTTGCGTTTGAGCAATGTTTTCCCAACGGAAACCATTGTTCACCTGCGTGTAGAGCAACTGAGCGGTAAACTGATAGTCCGTGCCCAGACCGAACGGCAGGAAGTCGTACTCAAGGTCGAAACCTTGATCCAATCGGATGCTGGCTTTCCAATCTGACGGAATTTCGAAATCGTCGGCAATCAGATCGACGAAGTCGCTGCCGCCGCCGGTGGCCACACTGTCGAGCAGTTCTTGGGGCACAACGCGCGGATCAACGCCCGAGAAGCTCCCCGACGCAAACAGGGCGCGCGGCTGGAACGCATTCGAGATCCACACTTGCGGGTTGCCGCCTGAGAACAGACCGAAACCACCGGAGACAACTGTACGGTCGGAGAAGAAGTCCGGCTCGTAACGGAAACCAAAGCGCGGCTGGATGATGTCAAGACCATCCAAGCTGTTCACCGGCGAGAAGCCGAACTGCTCTTCAAAGTCCGGACGCGCAGGCGTTTCATCATCCTGCAAGAAGCGCTCATAGCGGATACCAGCGTTGACCGACAGGTTCGGCAGAACTTGCCACTCATCCTGCACGAACAATGACAACAGGTTGTATTCCCACTCAGCAGCGGCGTCGTTGGAGTCGTTGCTCACCGCGTTGCGATACTCAACAAACGCGTTGCCATTCACCAGATCATCAAAGCTGTTGAAGGTGTAGCGGCCCAGGCTACGCTCAACGAACAAGTTGAACAGCTCGTAGTTCTCGTAAGAACCGCCAAAGGTGATGACGTGGTCGCCGAGGGTGTAGTCCGCAGCGCCAAAGATCTGCAAGCGCGTGTCGTCAAAGACGTTGGCGTGACGGAAACGGTCACAGCCGCCAATGACTTGGAACTGGGCGTTGTTGCCGTCAATACCGTCGTCCAGCGTGCCCTCAAGCGGGGTGCCGGCGATGTCATCTTCGTTGATGCGGATGCGCAGTTCGCCCACGCCGGTGCCAGCCAAACAGTCCTGTCCACGGAAGAACTCTTTGTAGTTCACGCGGAATTCGGTCGACAATTGCGGCGTCCACTCTGAGAAGATCTCAAAGTTGTAAGCGTCGGTGTCCTGAGGAGCCTGGTACCAAGCGCTCTGGAACTCTGTCGACGAGATGCTGGTCAACGTGTCTTCACGCACGCGCTGGAAGCTAAACGCTGCGCGGTGATCTTCATTGATGTTCCAGTCAAGCTTACCGGTGATCCGCTCGCTTTCCAGAGGAGCGACGCCGCTGGTCGGACGTCCTTGCAATTCGATGCCATAGGTGTCGAGAACGACCTGGTTCAGCGTGTCAAAGAACGCTTGGTCGCGGCCGGCGTTGGCGTCGCTCGACACAAAGTCAAACGGGTCAGCCGTTTCAAAGTTCTCGTACGACACGAAGAAGAACAACTTGTCTTTGATGATCGGGCCGCCGAGCGTGAAGCCGTACTCTTCTTCGTCAAACGCTGGGAATTCGACCAAGTCGCCGTCCGTGACATTGCCCAGATAGTCGTCGCCCGAACGGTAATAAGACAACGTCCCATCAAACTCATTCGTGCCCGACTTGGTGGTCACGTTGATCAGGCCGCCGCGGAAGCCGCTGTTGCGCACGGAATAGTCGCTGGCCACAACCGAGATGCTCTCAATCGCGTCGAGCGAGACGGGTGGGCGCAGGGTGGCCTGGAAGCGGTTGCTCAAGCCAAAATCGTCGCTTTGCAGCGAGCCATCGATGGCGAGCGAGGTGAAACGAGGGTTGAAGCCGCCGATCGAGATCGCACCGTCGCCGCTTGGGGTCGCCAGCGGATCACGCTGCAGCAAGCCTTCGAGTGTGCGGTTCACATTGGGCTGGTTAGCAAGGTCAGCCGCCGTGAACGACGAACCGACGCCATTGTTCAGGTCAACACGACCGATCGAGGAACCGATGACCGTGATTGTGTCGGAAGGAGCCAGTTCCTGAAGATTGACGTTGAACGTCTCGGTGCCAACTGGGTTCAGGCTCAGACCCTCGATCGTCTCAACGTCGAAACCAGGTGCGCTGATCACGATTCTGTAGGGTCCGCCGACGCGCAGGCCGCTTTCAAAGTAAACGCCGTTGGCGCTGGTCGTGGCGACGTCGGACGTGCCCGACGGAATGTGCGTGATGCGCACTTCAGCCCCGCCCACAGGAGCGCCGTTTGTCCCCGTCACGACGCCGCGGACTTGAGCGGACGTCGACTGCGCGTGCGCGTCGACGGCCGAAACCAAAGCGAGCGCCGAGACAGCGCCGCCAAGAAGCAAGCGATTCATCATAGTTTGGATCCCCCAAATCGACCATCGCAACGCCCACGCGATGCGATCAAACAGGCGTCGAATAGGACCCGGGCGCGACAGTTGCGTTACGCTTTTGCGAAGATTTTGTGAATTGCCTCTCAATCGCCACGCGTTCCGCACAGCGGATTGTGAAGTCTGTCATCGTGTAGAATGCAGACGCCACAACACAAACAGCGCTTTGGCCCGCTCCACAACCAAATCAAGGCACACCGCATGCTGCACTGCAGTATTAACATTCCTCTGACTTGAATTGCACCAAATTGATGTTGCGGCGCATGATTGATTCACTCTAAAAATTGCCGTCTAATTGACTGATGCTTGATGAAGTATCACCCCATGTGCTCATCGTCGACGATCATCCGCTCTTCTGCGAAGGGTTAACCCACGCCATTATTAAAGCAAATCCTCAGGCAAAGATATCTATTGCGACCAACCTGAGAGATGCGCAAAGGGCAATCGACTCGGGTGTGGGCTTTACTCTTGTCGTGCTGGATTTAACACTTCCCAATCGCCGAGCCACCGAGGCTGTGGAAATCGTTCGCAGGAGCTATCCGCCGCCCCCGATCCTGGCCCTCGCGGAAACTGGCGATTGCAACGCGGCGCAGATCGCCCGCGAGCACGATTTGGCGTTCTTGTTTAAGTCGGCGACCATGGGCGAAGTGGTCAGGGCCATCCGCAAAGCGCTGCCTGAACACGTGCGCGCGCCGGCCATCTCCCTAGGACGAGCCGACCCTGCCGAACCCCTCACCCCCGCCCAGCGGCGCGTCCTTCTCGGATTGATGCGGGGTGGTCTGAACAAACAGATCGCCCACGAAATGCAGATCTCGGAAGCTACGGTGAAAGCACACGTGACAGCGGTGTTTCGCAAGCTCGGCGTGAAGAACCGAACCCAAGCGGTAATCGCCGCGCGCACCCTGGGTCTGGACGTCTGTGAGGTGGGCTAACCGCCGCCGCGGGCAGCTGTCAGATCACCAACCAACTCAGCCCGGCTTGACGAAGGTGTTGATCGTCAGGCGACCGGAGTCGGGGTCCGCGCCAAAATCGAAGTCCCGCGCCAGATTGATGGCGTGCAGATTCACGCCCCGATAGATCACGGTGCGATTAAACCGCGCCGGAACAACATCGATCTGCTCAAACAGCGCCGTGTCGGAACGCACATACGACGCGCCGGGCAGTCCGTGGCGTTCGACGTCTTTGTGCACTGCACTCCTGTACGCTTCAAACCGCTCACTGGTGACCGTTTCCCAACCGGTGGACCGATGGCGGTAGAACGCCGTCCCACCCATCCGCGCCGGACACAGATAGTGCAGCACCGCCAACTTCTCATCGCCCACGCCGTCAAAGTGCGGCAAGCGCTGGGCGGGCTTCAGCGCCTCGGCAGGCGTGGTGACGAGAGAGTAAAAGCACTCTTGTACCTGAGCGTCGGTCTGATAGCCGAAAACGTCTTTGAAAACCGACTGCAAGGGCTCCAGCACCGTCTCAAGGTAGGCCGGCCCGACGGGCGCGCGAACACCGGGGTACAGCTTGGCGATGGCCTCAAACCGCGCAGCCCGCGCCTCATCAAACAGCGCTTCAGGATCGGCGACGAAATCGTCAATGATCACCAAGGGCTGCTGCTCGCGCCCGACGCGCCGCACGCGCAGGCGCCAAATTGACTCCGCTGGCGATGTCTCGTCGCGCACAGCCTCCTCCATACGAAGACCATCATCATGGGCCATGGCCCCACGCCTCTCAAGCGCCCGATCACACCCTAGGGCGTGATCAGCGCAAGGCGCTGCACGCCGTCGCCTAGATCGAGGCCAATCGCAGCACGCTGCTTTCGCCCGGGGCGCCGTGCACGGCGCCCATGGGGCCACGCCGGATTTCGCGCACCTCGAGCCGACGCGGAGCGAACACCTCACGCATCACGCCAAGCGTGTCGTGGGGGTCACAGGCGCCGCACATGAAAACGTCCAAAGCCGCAAAGTGCGCCTCGGGCCACGTATGAATCGAGATGTGACTTTCCGCCAACACCACCACACCCGACACGCCCCCATTGGGCTGGAAGTAATGAAAATCGGTGCTCAGCACCGTTGCGCCTGCCGCGCGCGCCGCCGCCACAAGGGCGGCTTCGATCGTTGGCATGTCATCCAAACATCGCGCGTCATAACAATCAACAAGCAAATGCCGCCCAGCGAACACTGAACCGTCGACATTGATAAAATAATCAAGTCTTGGAGGAGTAGAGGGAGAACCTTCGGACTTTACCGCCGCGTCAGAGATTGGTTCTGACGCGGCCCAAACCTGTTCGAGGTCCGTCCCCTCTTCAATATCGGGGCGGACTTGGGTGGCGTTTGACATGAGCACCTCCAAGTCTGCAAGGCGTGCAAAACACGCCCGAGTTTCAAAGCGAGCGAGCTTGTTTCAAATCCCGCGAGCCCATGCAAGCGAATTATGCGGTCGCTGACAAGAACGCGCGCGCGCCAACCAACGGGGTCGTCGGACGATGTGACGTTATGAAGGGCGCGCATCAAACACCCTTGGGCTGCCCAAGCCGGCGTGCTAGCGATTGGTGCGGGAGACGGCGATGGCGGCACAAATTGATTCCGCGCATCAGGGGGATGATGCGCGCTCGCTTGTATGGATCTATGGCATGATTGCGGTGGCCGCCATCACGGCGTTGCGCGCCGCCTTGGTCGTGTTGTCCCCGATCGAATTGCACGGCGATGAAGCGCAGTACTGGTCGTGGTCGCTGAATCTTGACTGGGGCTATTTCTCAAAGCCGCCGCTGATCGCATGGACCATCGCTGCGACAACATCGGTGTTCGGCGACGCCGAATGGGGGATCCGCATCGCCGCCTCGTTCCTACACGGCGCAGCCGCGGTGTTCCTGGGCTTGCTGGCCCGTGACCTCTACGATGAGCGCCTCGGCGTGGGAGCGGCCTTGCTGTACCTCGCCATGCCGGCCGTGAGCTTTTCCTCTGGCATCATGTCGACCGACGCACTGCTGTTGCCGTGCTGGAGCTTCGCGTTGTTTGCGCTCAACCGCTTACGCAACGCCGAACACGCCCAATCGCGTTTGGCGTGGGGGGCAAGCCTTGGCGTCGCCATCGGCCTAGGACTGCTCGCCAAATACGCCATGCTGTATTTCTTGGCTGGCATCGCGCTGACGGCGATGTTCGATGCGCCTTTGCGACGCGCCCTGTTAACGCCCGCTGGCGGCGCGGCGGCGTTGATCGCCCTGGCGCTCATCGGCCCAAATCTGGCGTGGAATGCAGCCAATGACTTCAAGACCGTCGGCCATACCGCCGACAACGCCAACTGGTCGGGTCAGCTGTTCAACGTCGAAGCGCTGGGCGAGTTTTGGGGCGAGCAGTTCGCGGTGTTCGGCCCATTCACCTTGCTCCTCCTGGCGGGCGCGGGCATTGGCGCATTCCGCCGGGTCGGCGAAGAACGGCGCAAACTGCTGTTTTTGCTCGCCTTCACCGCGCCACCCTTGGTCATTGTCTCGATCCAAGCCTTCATCAGCCGCGCCCACGCTAATTGGGCGGCCGCCGCATACGCCGCCGCAACCGTGCTTGTTCTGGCCTGGGCGTTTGGTCCCGACGGCGCTTGGTCGCGTTTGGCGAAAGCCGGCTCAGCGCGTGCGCGTCAGGCGTTTGCGACCTTCGCCGCCATCGCCATCGCGTTCAACGTCGCCGGCGGAGCGATTGTGACCGTGGGCGGCACATCGCTCGACCTGGCCGACAACCTCTGCGCCCCAGGATCCCAGACCACATGCGTCGGACGCGCGTTCAAGCGCGCGCGCGGATGGGGCGACACGCTGGCCCTCGTCGAGCGTCAATACGAATTGGGCCATCAAGGCCAAGCCTACGCCAGCATAGCGTTTGACAACCGACTGGTGTTCCACGACCTCGAATACTACGCCCGCCGCGCCGATCCCGCTCTGCCCATGAGGATGTGGCTCGTCGACGGCGACGCCGCCGCGCCCAACAGCCACGCCGAACAGCGCGCCCCCCTCGCGCGATCGCAAAGTGACGATCCGCCCGTGTTGGTCGTCAGCGTGCGCCCCGATGAGCATGACACGATGCGCGCCGACTTCGCGCGGCTCGTGCCCCTCGGCGTTGAAGACGTCGATCGCGGTCCCGCAGGCCCGCTGCAGCTGCACTTTTTTGCAGCCTACGGGTATGCGCCAGGCCCCCGCTGATCCAAGGTTGACGCAAGGGCGCGAGGCGGCGGCGCAACAGTCTGACGCGCCTCGGGGCGATGAAGAATTGCTTAAGGCGTAACCGCATACACCAGGCCCATGCGCAACTTCGCTTTAACACTCGTGCAGCGACGCCTCACCGCGGCGATGGTGATGCTGGCGTGCGCCGCGACCCTGGTGGGCGCGCCGGCCAATGCGCGCGAACCCTTGGCGCGCGTGGAGGGGCTCTCCTCCGACGCGGTCTTTGACATTGTGCGCGCCAGCATTGGGACGACCGATCGCGCCCCGACCTCTCGCCTCGCAGCCGAGCGCAACGCCACCCGCGCCGTCGCCCGAGCCAACAATGCTTTGCGCTCCGAAGGTTTCTACGAAGCCCGCTTCGAAGCCAGCGCTGCGCCGCCTGAACAACCCAACGCTCCGTGGACCGCGGTGGTGCGCATTACCCCAGGGCCGCGCTTTACCCTCGGCCCGGTCGCGCTGGAAACCGAAGGCCTCACGCCCGCCCAGCGCCGCGCCATCCAGCCTGCTTTCGCCCTGTCGGTTGGCGCACCAGCGCGAGCCGAAGACGTCCAGGCCGCCGAAGCAAGAGGACTGGCCGCCCTCAGGGCCCTAGGATTTCCCGACGCCGCGATCGCGCCCCACCAGGCCGTCCTCGACTACGCCCTCGACACCGTGAACGTCACATTTCGCTATGACCTTGGGCCCTATGCAGCCCTAGGCCCGCCACGCTCGACCGGCGTTGCTCGCGTGCGGCAGTCGTTTTTGGATCGGCTGGCGCCGTACGACGAAGGCGAAGCCTACACCCCAGAGATCATCGCCGAGTACACCGGCCGGCTGCGCGATACCGGCGCCTTCACGTCGGTCGACATCACACTTGGTGAGCCCATTGCCGGCGACTCCCGTCGCACGGTGCAAGTCATCCTCGATGATAAGCCCGCACGCACCTTGTCCGCCGGGGTCTCCTACGCCACCGACGACGGACCAGGCGCTCTGGCTGCATGGACCAAGCGAAACGCGCATGGCGGCGGTGAGACCCTCACCGTCGAAGGGCGCGTACAAGAACTCGAGTCCTCGCTGTCCACCACCTACACAATCCCAGCTTGGCGCAATCCCCAGCGCCAGCTCAACATGAGTGCGTCCGTCGGCGTCGCCAACACCGACGCCTTTGACCGGACCGCCGGCGAAGTGGCCGCCGTCGCCAACCAACGCCTCTCGCGCCAATGGCGAGGCGTCCTGGGGGTGAATGCGCAAGTCGAACGCATCGACGACGCAGCCAGTACGGCGGACACATTCATCACAACCGGCGCGTCCGCCGGTCTGTCGTTTGACGATACCGACGATCAGCTTGATCCCACATCCGGCTTTCGCGCGAGCGTGCAGGCGCGCCCGGCGTTCGGGTACGGCGATGATCCCATAGGCTATGTCGCCGTTGAGGGCGTGCTGAGCAGCTACCTCCCCATGGCGCGAGAACGCGTGGTCTTTGCCTCCCGCCTGCGCAGCGGCGCTCTCTTTGGCGGCGCCATCGGGGAAATCCCCGCCAGTGACCGATTTTTTGCTGGCGGCGGCGGCTCGGTGCGCGGTTTCGAATTCCAAAGCCTCAGCCCGCGCAACGCCGATGGCGACCTGATTGGCGGCCGGTCCATCCTGGAAATGTCGCTCGAAACCCGCGTGCGCTTCACACAGACGATCGGCGCGGCGGCCTTTGTCGACGCGGGCGTCGCATCCACTGGCGCCAGCCCAGAGTTCAGCGACGTGCGCACCTCGGCCGGCGTGGGCCTGCGCTACTACACCGGCTTTGGCCCCATCCGCATTGACATCGCAGCCCCGCTGGACCGGCGAACCGGCGAGGATCCCTTCCAAGTTTACATCGTGATCGGCCAGGCGTTTTGAACGCGGCGTCCGACATACCGCGTCGTTCGGCGCTGCGCCTGGCGGTGATCGCCATCGTCGGTCTCACCACCGCCGTTGTGCTGCTCGGCGGGTTGGCGCGCCTGGCGCCGTTGACCCCATGGGGCCGCCAAGCCGTTATGACGCTTGCCGAGGGCCGCGGCGGCGCTGGGGTGACCATCGCCTCGATGCGCGGCCTCAGCGGTGATGTCTGGAGCCGCTTTCGCATTGAAGAAATTGTGCTCGCCGACCAACAGGGCGAGTTCGCCACTATCAAGGGCGTCGAGTTGGCCTGGAGCCCTCTCGGTCTGATCAATCGTCGCATCGACATGGACACCCTGGCCATCGACCAGGTGCGTCTGACCCGCCAACCCCAGCTCACCGAACGCGACGGGCCGAGCCAACCGAGCCAACCCTGGCGGTTTGACGTCGCCAGCGCGCAAGTGACGGAGATCGAACTCGCCCCAGAGGTGCTGAATGTCGCTGCACGCTTAAGTGTGAGCGCGTCCGTTCACTGGACCGCCGACGAGCAGAACCTCGAACTCAATCTGCAACGCCTGGATGGGCCCGAGGAAGGCCTAAGCCTGACATTCGCCCGCAATGGCGACCGCGCTCGCGGTGACCTCTACCTGGCCGCGCCCGCCGGAGGACCATTGGCCACAGCCTTGCGCGCGCCCAACCACGCCATCGACGTCAACGCCAACCTGAACATCACAGGAGCAAGCGGCGCGCTCAACGCCGTCGGCCGCGTTGATGGCCATGACGCCATGATCGCCGCCATCACCATCAATGACGGGGAAGTCCAAGGCGAGGGCAGTGTGACGCCCACCCATTTGCCTTGGCTCGCAGCAATAGCCGACCGGTTTGACAGCGCCATTGTGTTTGACGTGCGCGCGCGCCCGCGGGCTGGCGCACGACGCGTCCGCCTCAGCGTTCACAGCGAAGGGGTGGGCTCGCTGCGATTGCGCGGCGACGTCCCGATGGAGCTGACGCTCAATGAGATCCTGACCGTGGACCCGTTTGAACTGACCGCGCAGTTGCCCGATCCAACGGCCTTGTTTGACCTGCCCAGCGGTGTCGCGTTGGGCGCGGTTGAACTGACCGGCGACCTGCTGGTTCAGCCCAGGCTGGGCGTCAACGCCGAAATCATCATCCATGGAGCCGGCGCGAGCGATGTCCGCGTCGCCCAGATCGATGGCCCGATCACCGTGTCGCTCGACAATGACCAAAGCCGGCTGAGGGTGCAGAGCAATCTGCGCGCCCGCGAGTTGGAGACACGCGCGGAATGGACGCCCATGCTCGGCGTGCGCCCCCGCATCGCGCTCGACGCCAGCCTCAACACCCGCACCAATGCGCTCAATGTGGACGAGTTCACGATCGGCGTTGTCGGCGGTCGACTGACCATCAGCGGGGACCTCAACGCCAATGGCGAACTAAACGCTGACGCCTTAGTCCGCGTCCCCAACCTCTCGCGCGCCCACCCCGACATGGAGGGCAGCGCCGAGATCCTTGCCCGCGTCAGCGGGACCGCCTGGGGACTCGCCGGCCCGAACGTGATGTTCACCCTTGGCGGCCAAGCGCGCGATCTCATCGGGCCGAACCCGGACGTGGCGGCGCTGCTAGGCGACAGCATCGATATCGACGTGAGCGGCGCGTTTCAGCCGGACCGCCTGATGATCACCGATGCGCGTTTGCAAACACGCGGCGTCACCATGCGCGGCGAAGGCGTCCTTGCCGAAGACCGCGCCGAGGACGAACAGCCCCTGCAGATCGCCCTGGTGTCAAACGCGCCGATTATGTGGGGTGGCGCCGTGCGCGTGGACGCGCTCACCGGCGATGTGACCGCCACCGGATCGCCCTCGAGGGCGACCCTCGCCCTAGAGATCAGCGCAACACAGATCGCCGTCCAGGGCGCATCGTTCATCGAGCCGCGAGCGAGCGCCGACCTCACCATCGAAGGACTGTCGGCTACCGGGCCCGTTGAACTCTCCGCCGACTTGGATGGCCAAGCGTTGGCGTTTTCCGGCGCACTCAACGCAACAAGCGGGCGCATCGCCATGCAGCGCCTCACAGCCACAGGATTTGACGCGCGCGTGACGGGCGACGTCGCAATCGATCCCACGTCAGGTCTGCTGACGGCGGACGTTGATCTTGCCTACGCCGACATCGTCACCGGCTCGGTCACAGTCGCCGCGCTCCAGGGCGTTCAGTCCTACACGGCTGAGCTCGCAGCCCGCGATCTGCCGCTCACGCCCGACATGCGCGTTCACGAAGCGCTGTTGAGCATTCAAGGCGACCTCAACCAGGCCGCCTTCACCCTTCAATCGGAGACCTACCTGCCAAGCGCCAATGCGACGATCCAAGCCGCTGGCGACGTCGCGCTGATCGACGACGCCGTCGCCATCACGCTCAGTCCGAGCCTCGCCATCGGCCCGACCACGCTTGATGCAAACGCCCCCATCGAGATTGCGGTGGCGCTCGACGGCCGCTTCGCCTCGTTCACCGGCGCGCTGAGCGGTGAGGACGGTGCGCAGCTGACCCTGGCCGGTGAGCGAAAGGATGGCCAAACCGACCTGACGTTGACCACACGCAACGCGCCCATCGCCATCCTCGCCGCCTTTGCCGACCTCCCGGCGCTGGAGGGGACCTGGAACGCAGACCTGTCGCTCGCCGGCGCCGACACCCTCGCCGGCCCGATGGACGTCAACGTGCGCAACGTGAAACCGGCCGGCGATTCAGGACCGGGCGTCGACGCTATGATCACCGCGCAGTTTGACGAGTCTGGAGTGTCCGGCGTGGTCAACATCCAGTCCAACAGCGATCTGAACGCCAACGGCGATTTTGAAGCCCCGCTCACACTGGCGGCGTGGCGGCCCCAGGCCGCACTCGCCGCCAACGCGCCCATGCGCGCCGCCATCCAAGCCCAGGGGCAGTTGACCCCGCTGACAAGCCTTGCGCTCACAACCGACCAAGCGGTCAGCGGGGCGGTTAGCCTGAACGCCGCCATAGCCGGCACGCCGTCCGCCCCCATCATCGAGGGCGACGCCGAGCTCACCGATGGGCGATTTGAAGACGCCGCAGCGGGCCTTGCGCTCACCAACATTCGTGGCCGCGCGCAGTTCACCCAAGACCGCGCGATCCTTGAAAACCTCGAGCTCGACGGCGTCTATGGCGGTCGCGCCACCGCCGAAGGTCGCTTTGACTTCGCCACGATGGCCGCCGACGTCGCCGTGGCGATGGATGAGCTCACAGCATTGCGCTTGCCGGTCGCCGAGGTCACCACCTCGGGCAATGTCAGGCTGACCAGATCATCGGACGGCATGGCGCTCAGCGGCGCATTGCGCATCGACAGCGCAGAAGTGCAACCCCTTGAGGCTGACGGCCGCGCCCGGCCCCCATCGCTGAATGTTGTGGAGGTCAATCGCCCCGACGATTTGCCTGAACCGCCAACGCCTACGCCCCCCGTCAGCATCGACCTTGACGTTGAAGTGTCGGCGGAGCGCCGTGTCTTTTTCCGTGGCTACGGCCTGGATACCGAATGGGCCGGCGCGTTTGAGATCAAAGGGCCCTCGGCGGCGCCGAACATGTTTGGCCGCGCCAACCTTGTGCGTGGCGATCTGCAGTTTGCCGGCCAGCGCTTCACGTTCGACAACGCCGCCATCACCACCGACGGCGATCCGCTTGACGCCACCATCGATCTCACCGCGCGGCGCGACCAAGGCGACATCACCGCGTTCGTCACCATTGTCGGCCCGATCGCCAACCCCAACATCACCGTGTCCTCAACCCCCGCGCTGCCCGAGGATGAGGTGCTCGCCCGCCTGTTGTTTGGTCGCTCCGCCGGACAGCTGTCGGGCCTGCAAGCCGCCCAACTCGCAGCGGCCATCAACAATCTGTCCCAGGGCGGCGATCCGGGAATGCTCAACAATGTGCGCGAAGCGGTGGGCCTGGATCGGTTGAGCCTGCGTGAAGGCGAAGACGGCGAAACCCAGGTCGCCGGCGGCGTCTACCTCAGCGACGACGTGTATGTTGAACTGGCGACCGACGCGACCGGCGCGGGTGAGGCCGAAGTGCACTGGCGCTTGAGCCGGTTCTTAGAATTGGTGTCGCGCTTCAATGGCGCACGCGGCGCCGCAGTCGACCTGCGCTGGCGACGCGACTACTAGAAGCGCCCAGCACCCGTGATGGATCCCGCCCCCGTTTGGCCCAAGCACGCGGCCTGCGCGCTTGAACAAGGCGCACGCGACTGCCAGTCATGGCGTTGGCAACGGATCGCCCACGGCGCACGCTTGGGGAGAACGATCCTGGATCCTCGCTAACCCGCTCACAAACGTCTGGATACTCGCAGATGGCCGCCGCACCGCTCCTGTCCCTGCAAGATGTTCACCTGACCTTTGGCGGAACCCCGCTGTTTGAGGGAGCCGAGCTGTTTGTGTTCGAACGCGATCGTCTGTGTGTGGTGGGGCGCAATGGCTCGGGCAAATCCACATTGATGAAAATCGCAGCGGGCAAAGTGGAACCCGATCGTGGCGACCGCTTCGTCAAGCCGGGCGTCACCATCCGTTATCTGGAACAAGAACCGGATTTCGCCGGTTTCGCCACAACGCTGGACTACGCCGCCGCCGGCCTCGCCCATGCCGAAGACCTTCACCGCGCGCAGACCCTGCTCATCGAGCTCGGGCTCACCGGCGAAGAAGACCCCGCTTTGATCTCAGGCGGCGAAGCCCGCCGCGCCGCCATCGCCGCCGCGCTCGCCCCCGACCCTGATGTGCTGTTGCTCGACGAACCCACCAACCACCTCGACATCGCGGTCATCGAATGGTTGGAGACCACGCTTGCGCGCAGCCGGGCGGCCCTTGTGCTGATCAGTCACGACCGCGCTTTCTTGTCGACGCTCACCAAACGCACCGTGTGGGTCGACCGCGGCCAGTCGCGCCACCTCGACCGTGGGTTCGCCGACTTTGAGGCCTGGCGTGACAAGCTGTTCACCGAGGAAGAGGTCGCCGCTCACAAGCTCGACCGTAAAATCGCCGCCGAAGAAGACTGGGTGCGCTACGGCGTGACAGCCCGACGCAAACGCAACGTTCGCCGCATGGCCGAACTGGCGGAGCTGCGCCGGCAAAAGCGCGAGCGTCGACGGGTGCAGGGCGTCGCCAAACTGGACGCCGCCGAGAGCGCCATGTCCGGTAAGCTGGTCATCGAAGCCGACCGGGTGAGCAAATCCTTCGACCGTCCGATCGTGACCGACTTCAGCGTGAAGGTCGCCCGTGGCGACCGCGTCGGACTTGTGGGGCCCAACGGCGCCGGCAAGACCACCCTTCTGGCGCTGCTGACAGGCGCGCTGGCGCCGGACCAAGGAACCGTCCGGCTTGGGACCAATCTCGACATTGTCGCCCTGGATCAACTGCGCAGCACCCTCAAACTCAGTGACACGCTGACAGAGACCCTCACCGGCGGGAGGGGCGACATGGTCAATGTCGGCGGACAACAACGCCATGTGATGGGGTATCTGAAGGACTTTGCGTTCAGCCCCGAACAGGCCCGCTCCCCCGTCAGCGCGCTATCGGGGGGTGAGCGCGGCCGCCTCTCGCTTGCCGCCGCGCTCGCCAAACCCTCCAATCTTTTGGTGCTCGACGAACCGACCAACGATCTCGACCTGGAAACCCTCGACCTGCTGGAAGACGCCCTCGCGGCGTATGCCGGCACGGTCATCCTCGTCAGCCACGACCGCGATTTCCTGAACCGCCTGGTCACCAGCGTGATCGCGCCCGCCGGCCCCACCCCGACCGGACAGTGGATCGAGTATGCGGGCGGCTACACCGACATGATCAGCCAACGCGCTGAGGATCAGACGGCGGGCTCGACCACCGCTCCAGAAAGCGCCGGGCCGGGGCGTAAGAAAGCAAACGATGCGCCCAAACCCAAAACAACAAGCAAACTCAGCTACAAAGACAAATACGCTCTGGAAACACTGCCCCAGAAGATCGATCAGCTGACCGCCGCCATCGCCAGCCATGCGGCCGCATTGGCCGACCCCGACCTCTTCACCCGCGACCCCGCTGCGTTCGAAACCGCCAGCCAAGCCCTCGCCGCCGCCCAAGCCGACCTCGAAGCCGCCGAAACCCATTGGCTCGAGCTGGAGATGAAGCGCGAAGAACTCGAGGGCTAGGCGCACAACGCCTCGCCGTGCCATAGGGTCGCGTATGACGACCGCAAACCTCGCCCACCAAAACAGCCCGCCCCTGACCGATCTCGGCCAGAGCGCGTCGCCGCGGGTGGCCGTCATCATCCCTTGCTACAACGAAGAAGTGGCGATCGCCGATGTCGTCGCCGCGTTTCGCCAAGCCCTGCCTGACGCGCCGATCTACGTCTACGATAATGCGTCCACCGACAACACCACAGCCGTCGCGCAACGGGCGGGTGCAATCGTGCGCCACGAACACCGCCGCGGCAAAGGCCAAGTCGTGCGGCGCATGCTTGCCGACATCGACGCCGACATTTTCGTGATGGTGGACGGCGATGACACCTATGACGCCGCAGCCGCCCCTGAGCTGATCGCCCGATTGTGCGACAATCACCTCGACATGGTGATCGGCGCCCGGCGTGAGATCTCCCACCAAGCGTACCGACCGGGCCACCGGTTCGGCAATTGGATGCTCACCACCATTGTCGCGCGCAGTTTCGGCATAGCGATCAAAGACATGCTGTCTGGCTACCGCGTGTTCACCCGACGCTTCGCCAAGAGCTTCCCCGCCGCCTCGCAGGGCTTTGAGATCGAAACTGAGTTCACCGTCCATGCCGCCGAAGTCGGCATCGCCATCGAAGAAGTGGAAACGCGCTACAAAGAACGCCCCGAAGGCTCAACCAGCAAGCTTCGATCCTTTGTTGACGGCTTTAAGATATCTCGTCTCATCGCCAGATTGATCCGCGATGAGCGCCCCTTAGAGTTCTTCTCATTATTTGGATTGACGCTGGCGGTGCTTGCCTCGGCCTTCAGCATTCCCATCATCTGGGAGTATTTTCAAACCGGTTTGGTGCCACGCCAACCCACCTGGGTCCTTGCGGTCGCGCTGATGGTCATGGCGTTTCTGTCCGTTGCGTGCGGATTGATCCTGGACGGCGTCGCCCGCGGTCGACGCGCGGCCAGGCGCATGGCGTTTTTGGCGATACCCCAGCGTTGGTCCTAACGCATGGCGAGTCTTTCGCGCGAGTTTGTCTTGTTCGCCGGCGTGGGCGTGGTCGGCTTTGTGGTGGACGCCGCCGTCTTCACCCTCGCCTTGGCCGCCGCCCCGCTGCTCGCGGCGCGCTTGGCCGCCTTCGCCGCGGCGGTCACCACAACCTTTGTGCTCAACCGACTGATCACGTTCCGCAATGTCGCCCTGCCGAGCCTGCCTGCCGCCTACGCCAAGTTCGTCGCCAGCAACGCCGCTGGCGGCTTGGTCAACATGGCCGTATCCATTGCGTTGGTCGCCGCCGATCTTGGTGCGCTATCCCACCCGGTGATCGCGGTAGCCTGCGGCGCCGCAAGCGGGTTGGTCTTCAACTTCACACTCAGCCGATGGCTGGTGTTCGCCGCACCTCGACAGTGACGCGCGCCCCACCATCATTCCTCCATCGAACCGCCAATTGTGCTATGGTCGAGCGTCAACAAATTCACCGAGGGGTTCCAAACATGCGTCAGCTGATCATGATGGCCGGAGCGTGGGCGATGCTGGGCGCGGCCGCCCATGCCCAGGGCGCTGACCCCAACGCCGTCTACGAACGTTTCGCCGCCGCTTACAACGCCCGTGACGCGCAAACCCTCGTGACCACCGCCTACGCCGAAGACGCCATCTATGTCCGCGGCGATGCAGCCTCTCTGGCCACCGGTCGAGACGCCATCCTTGGCGTGTACAGCCCCATGTTCGCCAACATGACGTCGAACGCTGAAACGCCCCAACTCAGCTTCCGCCTGGCCGCGCGATCCGCGACCGAGGACATGATCACCGATGTGGGTTGGTACCGGCTGCGCATCACCGACGCTGAGGGCGAGGTGCTCAATACCAGTTACGGTCGGTTCCTAACGGTGATGACCAAGACCGACGAGGGTGAGTGGACCTTCCTTCGCGACCTCGACACCGGCGCCACGGAGGCGCTTTGGGACGCCCAAACCCCCGTCGAAGGTCTGCACTTTGACGAGTAAGGCGCGCCTTACTCGTCACGCCCCGAAACCGCCAGCTCCAAGTCGGAAACAGGATCACCCACGACAAAGCCCGGCGTGTTCTCAACCAAATGCTCCAGCCAATGCTTATGGCCCGCGCCATCACGATGACCGCGCGGTCACCCGGCTCGGTGACGTCGTAGAGCTTGGAGAAGATCTTCGCGTTGCGCATGTAGTTCTAGGCCTGCAGCTCCGCCGCCGGCTGATCCTCGCCGACATCGTAGGCGTGCAGGGTGTAATACGGCGCCGCTGACGAGCTCATACCGGTATTCACCTCGATCAGCGTTTCGGCCAAAGGCCGTGGGGTGATGCGCGCCATTTCAGCCTCAAGCTCAGCAGCGAACGCGCCGAACTGGCCCATGAGGGCCTCGCCTTGGCCCGTCGCCTGTGCGTGCGCCATCACAGAGTCCATCCGAGCGTCACCACAATCCACACAGCCCAGCATCGGAAAGTCGCCGCCATTGACATCGAAAACCCGCCTCCATCCCAGACGTTGATCACATCGGCCTCAAATCATACAGGCGCAATCTGAACCCCGATGGGTCACGCACAAACCAAGCACGCACCGCGGTTTCATCGACCGGCGCCGCCCGATAAAACCGCCAGCGATTGCCAGACAACTGCCTGCCGGCGCAAACTGTCATGGTCTTTGGTTCAAACGTTCAAGGGGGGACGCGCGTGCTACGAGATTCACTTAAGGCGCAATGGGATCAAGACCCCATCTTCGCTTGGCGCGGACGGGCGGTGACCCGCGTTGAAAATCTTTCAGACATCGTCTTCGCCATTGCGCTCGGCATGTTGGTCTCCGCCTCGACGGCCCCGTCCGACTATGACGGTCTGATCGGACACCTGATCAGCATCGTCCCGATCTCAGCCGGCTTCGCCGTCATGCTGACCATCTGGAGCACACACTTTGTGTTCTTCCGGCGATACGGGATCGCAGACGCCCGAATCATCTTTTACAATTCGATCTTGCTGCTGGCGGTGTTGTTCCTGGCGTATCCGCTGCGCTTTACATTCGAAAGTTTGTTCGCGTTCATCATCGGCACATCAACAGCCGACTGGGATCGCATGGCGGCGCTCGGGCTCGACTACAGACGTGCAGCCAATGTGCTGGCCTACTTTTTTGCCGGGTTCGCCTGTGTCAACGCGTTGCTGGCGGCGATGTACGCCCACGCATTGGGGCGAGCGGCGGCGCTCGAACTGTCCGACGCCGAACTGGTGCTCACCAGGCGCTCCTTTTTCGATCAACTGATCATCACTGTGCTGTGTCTCGTTGGTGGAGCGGTGGCCTTGTTGACGCAGGTGGGCCCGTTTGCCGGCGCCCTTTTGGGCTTAATCTGGCCGTTTTCGGCCATCGTCAATTGGCTCACCCCACTGCCGAAAACCAACGAGCCAGCAACGCCTTAGGCGCCGACCGGCGTACGCGCATCCGAACCCCACACGCCGAAAGGATCAGCCAACGCGCAGCCCAGCGCCTCCGCCACCGCGGGGTACGTCACCGCGCCTGCGTGCACGTTCAGACCGCGCGCCAAGTGAATGTCAGACCGCAGCGCATCCAGTCCCTGGTCCGCAAGCTTCAGCCCAAACGGCAATGTTGCATTGTTCAGCGCCTCAGAACTGGTCCGCGGCGCAGCGCCCGGCATATTGGCCACGCAATAGTGAACCACGCCGTCCACCTCAAACGTCGGCGCAGCGTGCGTTGTCGGACGGCTGGTTTCAAAGCACCCACCTTGATCAATGGACACGTCCACCATCACCGAGCCGTTCTTCATGCGCGCCAACATATCCCGCCGAACCAGCTTCGGCGCTGAGGCGCCCGCCGTGAGCACGGCTCCGATCACCACGTCAGCGCCCAGCACTTCCTCTTCGACCGAGTCGATCGTCGAGTAGCGGGTGCGCACTTCGCCCAGGAAAATGTCGTCGATTTCGCGCATACGATCGATCGAGCGTTCAAGCACCACGACCGATGCATTGAGCCCCTTGGCCATGCGCGCGGCGTTCAACCCGACAACGCCGCCGCCCAACACGCAAACCCGCGCCGGATGCACGCCGGGCACGCCGGACAACAACATGCCCATGCCGCCATTGTGCTTCAGCAGAGTCTCACCGGCCGCAAAGATGGCGATCCGCCCCGCCACCTCGCTCATCGGCGCCAAAAGCGGCAGCCCGCCTTTCACATCCGTCACGGTTTCATAGGCGATGGCGGTGCACCCAGACTCAACGAGCCCCTGAGTCTGAGCCGGATCCGGCGCAAGGTGCAGATATGTGAACACGATGTGGTCCGCCCGAAGCTTGGCGTACTCCTCAGCCTGGGGCTCTTTGACTTTCACGATCATCTGAGCGTCGGCGAACACCGCCTCGGCGTCGGGCGCGATGCGCGCGCCCACCCGCTCATAGTCGGCATCTGAATAGCCCGCGCCGACGCCGCCGTCGGTTTGCACCAACACCTCATGCCCCCGCGACACATACTCCCGCACAGCAGCGGGGGTCAGGCCGATGCGATGCTCGTTGGCTTTGATCTCCGCAGGCACGCCGATTTTCATGTTGGTTCCTCCGCGGCCGGCCTCTGCGCGCCGGCTCCGTGTTTCCGCCCATGGGGCAGGTATTCACGGGAGGTAAGCCCAAGCGCGCCGACTGTCGAGCCGTGCGCGCAATTCAATCAGGTCGTCAAAGCAGCCACACAGGCCCTTAGGCCGCACGCGCCGTATCGGTCGTGCTGGCGTCATCGGTGATCGCCGCGGTGTCATCCGAAGAGTCAGCCAACCGGAACGACGCCACAACCTTATCAAGCTCGGCGACACGCGAGCCGGCTTTGGTCAGCGCCTGGTGGGTTTGCTCCACCAGCGCCGAGTTGTGTTGCGTCATATCGTCAAGCGCGCGCACGGCGGCGTCAACTTCCTGCAAAGACATCGCCTGCTCCTCGCTCTCGCGAGCGATCTGGCTCATGACATCTTCATTGCTCGCCACAATACCAGCAATGGATTGGAGCGAAGCGGCGGCTTTGGCCACCAAGTCGACACCAGAAGCGACCTCATGGGCCGAGCGATCGATCAACGCCCGCACTTCCTGGCTCGCCTCTGCGGCCGACTGGGCTAGACGGCGGACCTCGGACGCCACAACAGCAAACCCCTTGCCGGCCTCGCCAGCCCGTGCAGCCTCAACGCTGGCGTTCAACGCCAGGAGGTTGGTCTGGAAGGCAATGGAGTCGATCAACCCGATAATGTCGGCGATTTTCCCCGAAGACGCCGCAATGCGATCGATCGCCTCGGTGGCTTCGGCCATGATCGCCCCGCCTTGCTGGGCGGTGGTGTTGGCGGTCGCAGCCCCATCGCGCGCCTCGCTGGCCCGCCCCGCATTGTCGCGGACCGTCTGCGACAGCTGGGCCATGGCCGCAGCGGTCTGCTCCAAGGTCGCCGCCTGCTTGGTGGTGCGGTCCGCCAGATCGTCAGCGCCGCCCAACAACTCATCCATCACCCGCTGCAGGCCGCTCACGACGCCATGGATACGGCTCGCAATGTCGGAAAGTCTGTCGGCTGTGCCGTTGGTCGAGTTCTTCAGATCACCAAAGGCGCCGTGATAATCCCGACCAATTCGCTTCGAAAGGTCAAGTTCAGCAATAGCGTTGAGAACAACAACGGCTTCATCCAACCCATTATGGACTGACGACAAAAGGTGATTGAGGGATTCCGACATTCGATTGAACTCAGAATCGTCGAACTTCGTCTCCATGCGGCGAGAGAAGTTCCCCTGAGCAGCACTTTCGATGAGGGCGCCAAACTCACTTTCCATACGGGTCAGCACGAGCTGGCGATCCGCTTCGGCCTTGGCGCGCACTTGGGCCTGTTCATCTTCGGCTCGGCGCATGGTGTCCAGTTTAGCCTCACTGGCCGCATCAGCCTCTTGGCGCAGACGATCGGATTCGGAGATCTTCCGTTGCAGCCCATGCGTCATGCGTTCGATCCAAATCGTCATGACCACAAGCCCGGCCACCTCACCGACCACCGCAGCCGCGTGCACAATCACACGCGACACATCGGCGCCATCAGGAAACACCAACCACGGCGCCAAGAAATTTAAGGACAGGTGATGCAGCGCTGTGAGTCCCGCAGCCGCCACAATCGCCCGCCAGTCGCACAACAACGCGGTCAGTCCCAACATCGCAAAGAAATACATGTGCATGTCGAGTTGCCAGGGATGCCCGGCAAAGACACCGACCAACACAATTGGGAATTGGATCATTGTCAGCGCAATCGCAATCCGCGCCACGATCGTGTTGGGTTGCGTCCACCAAATCACAGCTGCGCCAACCGCCGCCAAACCAAAGACGCCGCCAGCCAGCCACATGGCGCCAGGATTCACGATCCCCGCCACAGCAACGAGGATCACCAACATCACCGGCGACGCCAACAACACGCCGCGAGCAACGCGACAACGGAACTGATCCAATGTGTTCATCAGCCTATCCTTGGCTTAACGGGACTGGAGACCTCAGCGCCGCACGCCCAAAACCCATCCGTCGGGGCAACCCACAGCGCGCCTTGCGCCTTAAGGCGCGCCACGTCGCCGGGGCCGTCATCGCCCACGCGTGTGACCACGACGCTGTCATGCGTGAAATCAACCAAGGGCAGGCCCGCCGCCACAACCGCCTGTCCGGCCTGCGCGCTGGACCAGTTGGGCGGAAACACCACCGCCACAGTATCCATCGGGGATGCGGCGACCCAAGGCAGAACCATGCCCATGACAAGCCCAACGCCAATCACCGCGGCTCCCACGACGCCGCCCCATATCGCCCGCAATCGCGAACGCCGAGCACTCGCGACAGGCCGAACATCAGGTGGGGAGCAAAGGTCCGCATGCGCCATGCAACCACTCTACCCAAGGTTGCTTGACGAAATCTGAGCGGGCCCGCCGCAAACTGCAAAGTTGAATCACACCGCGCGAAGGAGGAACACGCCGAACGGCGCGTCTTGGTCAACCCAGCACTCTACCCAAGGTTGCTTGACGAAATCTGAGCGGGCCGCCGCAAACTGCAAAGTTGAATCACACCGCGCGAAGGAGGAACACGCCGAACGGCGCGTCTTGGTCAACCCAGCTCTGCTCGATCACAAACCCCGCCGCGCCAGCTTGGTCGGCAATGCTGGCCTGGGTGAATTTGTGAGAGCTTTCCGTGTGGATGGTCTCCCCCTCCGTCATCGCGAAGGCTTCGCCCGCCACATGAAACGTTTGATCAACATCACTGCGCAAATGCATCTCGATGCGTTTAAGCCCATCGTTCCAAAGCGCCTGATGGGTGAAACGCGACACGTCCAGATCGCCATCAAGCTCAGCGTTGATCCGGTGCAATAGGTTGATGTTGAATGCTGCGGTCACACCAGCGGCGTCGTCGTAGGCGGCCTTCAGCGTCGCGACATCCTTGACCAGGTCCGCTCCGAGCACGAACCAGTCGCCCGGGTGGAGCAGCGCCCGCGTCGCCCTCCAGATCGCCGCCGCATCGTGCGGCTCAAAATTGCCGATTGTGGACCCTGGGAAGAACGAGACCCGTCCCTCTGCGCCAGGAAACAGGTCATCAGCCATGGGCAAGCGCTCGGTGAAGTCTGAGCACACCACCCCAACCGTCAATTCTGGGTAATCGCCCGCGACACTCCCAGCAGCGGCAATCAGATGCTCGTGCGAAATGTCCTGGGCGACGTAGACAGCGGGCCGATCCAGCGCATCAAGCAACAAACGGATCTTCAACGATGAACCCGAGCCCAGCTCAAACACCCCAGCGCGCGCGCCAACAATATCGGCAATCTCCGGCGCCGCCCGACGCAACAAAGCCACTTCGGTGCGCGTCACATAGTATTCTGGCGCTTCGGTAATCGCATCGAACAACGCCGAACCGCGAGCGTCATAGAAGTATTTCGGCGACGTCGCCTTTGGCGTGGCCTTAAGGCCGGCAAGGATGTCGACCCGGAAATCGCCAAGAGAAGGTTCAAAGTCATACACAAAGGTAAGCGCACGCGTTGGCGCGCCTTGGTCGCCGATATCATGTATCATGATAGGAAAGGTCCCTTTTGGGGAATGAAGAGGCTCAACATTGAGCCTGGACGCGGAGCGCCGTTGACGACGCGTTGTTATAACGCGCAGTGAGGTATACCCACACGGGCGGCCGCCTGACAACCGTTAGTCCCGCATTTTCTTGTAAGACACGGTAGGGCCTTAACGCCTGCGCCGCACACGCCAGTCCAGCCGGCGGCCTGACGCCGGGTCGAGAGACCACAGCAATGGGCGCCATCTGCGCAATGGAGCGCCACGCACCCCAACGGTGAAAGCCCCCCAGATTGTCGCCGCCCATAATCCAGACAAACCGCACCTGGGGCCAGCGGCGGACCAAATGGGCAACCGTCTCGGCGGTTCGGCGCACGCCAATTCGCGCCTCCAAGGTGCTCACGACATGACGGGGCCGCCGGCCAATCAGACGACGCACACGCGCGACGCGTTCCCGATAGTCTGCTGTCTCCCCCGACGATTTGAGAGGGTTTTGCGGGCTCACCAGCCACCAAACACGTCCAAGCTGCAGGCGTTTACGCGCCGTCTCGGCCACATGCCAGTGCCCACGATGCACCGGATTGAACGAGCCGCCAAACAACCCGACCACCATCCCTGGCGCTAAGGCCTCACTTTGCAACGCGCCAGCGACACGGGGCAAACCATCATCGCGCGGCGCGCTCACGGCGTCCAACCGACCGGTCCAGGCTCGTCTTCGCGCTCCGCCTCCGCGCGGGTGGCTTGCACAATCTCCCAAACTGCGAACAACAGCGCGCGAACGCCTTCACCGCTCGCCCCCGACACCAACACCGGCGCGCGCCCAGCCTCCGCCTCAAGCAGCTCGGCCCGCGCCACGCGCTCATCCGGCGTGAGCGCATCAATCTTGTTGAGCACAACGATTTCAAGCTTAGCTTCAAGGCCATGGCCATAGGCCAACAATTCAGCCCGAACCGTTCGATAGGCCGCGCCAGGATCGGGCGCTAGCCCGTCCACCAAATGAACAAACGCCGCGGTGCGCTCGATGTGCCCCAGAAAACGGGATCCCAGACCGGCGCCGTCACTGGCCCCCTCGATCAAGCCGGGAATGTCGGCGAGCACAAACCGCGCATCGCCATCCAGGTCCACAACGCCCAAGTGTGGATGCAAGGTCGTGAACGGATAGGCCGCAGCCTTCGGTTTGGCCGCGCTCACAGCGGCGAGGAAAGTCGACTTGCCCGCATTGGGAAGCCCCACCAACCCCGCATCGGCGATGAGCTTCAGCCGCAACCAAACCCACCGCTCGGTTCCCGGTTCGCCCGGATTGGCCCGGCGCGGCGCCTGATTGACCGAGGACTTGAACCGCGCATTGCCCCATCCCCCAGAACCACCGGCAGCCAACAGCGCCCGCTCCCCGGCCTCCGTCAAATCGGCGAGCACAGCATCATCCTCGTCGAGAACCTGGGTGCCCACCGGCACGCGCAGCACGACATCGTCGCCGGCTGCGCCGGTGCGGTTGCGGCCCATGCCGTGCACGCCCGTTTGCGCCTTGAAGTGTTGCCGGTAGCGATAGTCGATCAGCGTGTTGAGCCCTTCAACCGCCTCGACCCAAACATCCCCGCCCTTGCCGCCATCCCCGCCGTCCGGACCGCCATACTCCACAAACTTCTCACGGCGGAAGGAGACACAGCCTCCCCCGCCATTGCCGGAACGGACAAAGACCTTGGCTTGATCGAGAAACTTCATCGGCGCGTTCCTTTCCCGCCCAATACAGGGCGGAGCCTGCGCCGTTGGTCAAGTTAGGCGGTCAAAGATGTGGGCTCGGCTTCAAAGACGCGCTCAAAGCCGATGCATGTCGCGTCAGCGTTGCGGCCGAACGAAAAGCGCCGGCTCACATGTCCCGTGGGCGCAAAGCCAAGTTTGCAGAGCACGCGGGCCGACGCGGGATTGTCGTCGAAGTGACCAGCGAGCAATCGGTCGACGCCAAGATCATCGCGGGCCCAATCGACCGCCGCGCCCGCCGCCTCAGTGGCGTAGCCGCGGCCCCAATACGGTCGCCCGATCCAGTAGCCAAGCTCATACTCGCCTTCAAAACCGGTGCAGTGCAGGCCCACCGCGCCAATCAGTCCCTCGCCCGGCAGAGCGATCGCAAACGGATAATCCGAGCGCCGACGCCGTCCATGGCTCTGGAGCATGATCCACCCCGCCGCAGCTTCGGGTGGGTAGGGATGGGGGATCGCCGAGGCCATGCGTGCGACCGCCATGTCGCCTGCGAGTTCGGCGAGACGTACCGCGTCGGCCTCAACAAACGGACGCAAGGTTAGGCGATCTGTGTGCAATGTGAGGCGCATGGGCCCCTCCCTCAGCGTGGTGAACGGAACGGAGTGAGCGGGCGATCCGCCTTCCGTTCGTCGAAGAACCGCCCCATCAGCGAGGCGGTCTTTCACTCCGCCTCAGGTGTCCTCTGCGTGTACGAGCGGCATGACAGACACGAATGCACGCCCGCCCGACTTGCGTTGGAACGCCACCTGACCTTCAGTCGTCGCAAAAATGGTGTGGTCGCGACCCATGCCGACATTGTCGCCCGGATGAAACTTCGTTCCGCGCTGACGCACGATGATGTTTCCTGGGACCACGCGTTCGCCGGCGAATTTCTTCACGCCAAGGCGGCGGCCTTCGGAATCGCGTCCATTGCGCGAGGATCCACCTGCTTTCTTGTGCGCCATGCTCCGGCTCCCTGCAGCTTGATGTCGCCGCCCAGCGATGTGTTGTATAATCGCAACAACGGCGAAAGTCGAGTTTATTTTTCCACAACGAGGGCCTTAGCCTGGCCTATCCAATCGTCCCGGGTGATTCGTCCCTTGAAATTCAGGACCTCATCCACCCTCGCCACGTCCTCTTCGGAGAACTCGGCAATCTGGCGGAAATGATAGATACCCAAAGCGTTAAGCTTCTTTTCAAGCGCCGGTCCAACACCATTGAGTTTCTTCAGATCATCCGCTTTGCCGTCAGGCTCGGACAAAAACATGACCGCCGGGCCCGCTTGCGCAGCTTCGGGCGTCTTTGCGGCCGGTGTCTCACTCGCCGCCTCAGCCGCCGTCTTCACGTCCGCCTCGGGCGCTTCAGCTGGCGCTGGGTCAGGTTTCGCCTTCGCTTTCTTCTTCGGCTTGGGCGCGCCATCTGCTGAGATTCCCGTGATCCGCACCACGGTCTCGTGCTGACGATGCCCCTTTTTGCGCATGTACGTGTTGCGCTGTCGGGTCTTGATGATGGTGATTTTCTCCGCCCGCCGCTGCTCAACGACCTCGGCCGTCACCGCCGCGCCAGACAACAAAGGCGCGCCGACCTTCAGATCGCCCGCCCCGCCGATCATCAGCACCTGGTCAAAGACGATCTCCGCGCCCTCATCGCGAGGATCCCCGCCATCATCAATCAGGCGTTCGATCACCAGAACATCGTCTTCGGCAACGCGATACTGCTTCCCGCCGGTCTGAATCACTGCATAGGCGCTCATAGCGTGCGTCGGCTGCGTCCAAATGTTCCGCGCCGGATCCCAAAGTTTAAGTTGTCACATGTGCGATCGCAGATCGCCGAGCGCGCGTGTATGGCGTGCGACCACCGTGCTGTCAATGACGCACGCGCCCTTTCATCAATCAAAGGTAAGCGCGCAACGAACCCAAACGCGGACCATCGCGAAACACGCGGTAGCGCCCCAGCCCGGCTGCAGCGAGCAGAGCGTCATCACCATGGCTGTCGCCGTAAGCATAGGTGACCGTCATCGACGGCAGCGCCGCCTTCAACCGTGCGATTTTCTCCGGTCCACGACAGTTGGCGCCGTCCAACCGTCCAGTCAGCACGCCATCCACCACTTCGAGCCGCGTGCCGATCACCTCAGCCCCCAGGCGTTCGCCCAGCGGCTGCGCCACCAGTTCAGGGCACGCCGTAACAATGACAACGCGATCGCCGCGCGTGCGATGGTCATCCAGCGCCGCGACGCCATCAGCGCGCAACAGCCAATCGGCCCGCGCGCCTGCAAACTCGCGAGCGTCTTCGGCCACCTCATCAACGCCCGCCCCGCCAACAAACCGCGTCAGCACAGCCTCCTTGAGGCGCGCTCGATCGATCCGACGTAAAGCGTAACCCACACCCGCCGGCGCCAATCGCGCCATCCGCCCCCAACTCGCCCACCGCCCGGACCGCCAGCGCAAAAACGCCACCAACGTGTCCGCCCACGTCAGGGTCCCATCCAAATCGAAGGCCGCCAGACGTTGGTGTTCCAAACCATCACTCCCTTATCGGACGAACAGCGCCAAGATGGCCTAACATACCGAGCAACGAACACAGCCCATCGCCGGCGTCACTTTCTTGATTCTCGACCGACAGTCCGCCATAAGCGCGAGCTGTCGCGCAGGAGAGGTGCCGGAGTGGTCGAACGGGGCGGTCTCGAAAACCGTTGTGCGCTTGCGTACCCAGGGTTCGAATCCCTGTCTCTCCGCCAGTTTAAAACTCTCGATTTGAAAACTCTCTAAGACTTTGAAAATGCGAGAGGTTTCCGGGGTTCGAAATCCCGTTTTCCGGCAATAGGCTGGCGGGGATGAAAACGCCAATCTGAGCACCGTTTGTTTGTCCTCCAACCGCTCGGAACCCCAGAGATTGCAAGGGTTTGCGAGGAAGCCGAGCGCGAGTTCGAACATCTCCTCGAAGGGCCGCTGCGGTTTGGCGGAGGCTTGCAGCCGCTCGGCGAGCGTGAGCTTTTCGCGTTCCAGCTTGGCGATCCGCTGCTCATAGGCCTGAACGACAGTGTCGCTGGACGCCGAGACGATGCGATCGAGCAGTTGACCGATCTGTGTGTCGGCCTCCGCGATCGCGCGCTTGAGGTTGCGGGCGAAAGCCTGTGCATGGCCGCGCTGCTGCTCCCAGGCGTCGGCGAACATGGCGCGCACCATGGCGCACAAATTCTCCGCAGGGGCCAGGCTCGCCAAAACCGCCTGGAACTCATCCTCCAACACGGCGCGGCGGATGGATTTGCGGTAGCTCCCGCAGCCCTTTTTGAATTACGACCTGCCAGCGGGTCTCATCCAACGTGACGCGA
>CAZADA010000021.1:0-30589 GCA_964483775.1 uncultured Caulobacterales bacterium | reverse complement strand
CGCCGCGCGCACGGCGATGGCCACGTCAGGCGGCGCTCCTTCGCGCCAATCAATGGTGGCCTCTTTGTCCCGGTAGAGCTTGGGAACCGTGCGCTGCAAATCGATCAACGCCGGGGCGATAGGCGTTCGCGCACGTGCATCCTGGGCCCGAGCCGCAGCGCCAGACCGCTTGAGGTGCCGCTCAACATGTTCGCGCGTAACCGCCGCTTGACGGCGAACAGCGTCCGCCAGAGGGCTCTCGTCAGCCTCCGCCTCGGCCACCAACACCGCAATTGGCGTCTTGAGAGCATGAGCAAGATCGCCGGCCTGCGCGCGCGCGCGGCGGATGATCTCCTCATTGTGGTCCATCAGCGCGTTGAGTTCTTCGGCCAGCGGCGCAAGCTCGGTCGGCGCTTTTTCTTCAAGGCGTTGGCGGCGCCCCGCCCGGATGTCACGCAGCCCAAGGCGCAGCCTGTAAAGTGGTCGCAATCCCAATTGCACCATCGCCAAAACAAGGCCGAGCAGCGCCACAGCAGCAAACCCCAACGACCAAAAGACGCGGGAACGAAACTGCGCGACGTCCTGGTCCAAAGCTGTGCGGTCGGTCGCGGCGAACACCAACAGCGGCTCGGTATCCTCCCTGAGCCTGACCCACCGCACACGCACATAGAGCGGCTTACTCTCAGGCCCCACGGTATCGTAGCTGACAATGGTGGGGGGATCGGCGATGGCCCGACCAACAGCATCGCGGTCATACTGGAGTTCAAAGTCCCAAAGCGAATGGGACCGCGCCCAAAGCGATTGGGGTTCATCAGCCGGCGCGATGGCCCAGTACCAGCCCGAATACGTGTAGTTGTAACGCTCGGAAAGATTAGCCGAAACGACGAGGCTTCCGTCCTCATCGATCTCGGACTGGCCAATCAGGTCCTTGATCGCCACATCAAGATCGCCGTCAACGTCGCGGTACAGCACACTGTCGTAGAGGGTTGTGAGGCCGACCCCGACAAGGGCCAACAACGCCGTGGCGCCAAGACCGGCGAAAATCGACAAACGGGCGTAAAGCGAACCCAACCCGAAATATCGCCTCAGCCAATTGAGTTGCATGACTACGCCGTCGGCGTTTCCGCGTCAGGGTCAATGAGGCGGTAGCCCAGTCCACGAAGGGTTTGAATACGTTCGGCGCCAATTTTCTTCCGCAGCCGGCCGACGAACACCTCGATGGTATTCGAGTCCCGGTCAAAGTCCTGATCATAAACGTGTTCCGTCAACTCCGAACGGGAGATCACTTCGCCAACATGGTGGGCGAGGTAGCGCAACACTCGAAACTCTTGCGCGGTCAGGCGAACAGTTTGGCCCGAGACTTTGGCTTGCGCCGCACGCGTATCGACTTCAAGGGCGCCGACAACCAAGGTTGACGTTGACGCACCGGCGGAACGGCGCAGCAGCGCCCGCAAGCGCGCCAAAAGTTCTTCGGTATGGAAGGGCTTGGTCAGGTAATCGTCAGCGCCCGCATCAAAGGCAGATACTTTATCGGTCCACTGATCACGCGCGGTGAGAATGAGAACGGGTGTCTTCAACCCCTCGCGTCGCCAAGCGCTGAGGACCTTCGCCCCGTCAAGCTTCGGCAACCCCAGGTCGAGCACGATGACATCATAGGGCTCGGTTTCGCCCATAAACAAAGCGTCCTCACCGTTTGTCGCCAAATCAACGGCGTAGCCTTCAGCGTCCAGGCCCTCTTTAAGGCGACGCGACAGATCGGGGTCATCCTCAGCGACGAGTACGCGCATCGCCAACATCCGTTCGTTGAGCGCAGGGGTTGTCGTCGGCCTCGTTGCGAGCGTCCTGATCGGGGTAAACCCGGCCTGAAAACGGATCAACATGGACCATCATCCGAGATCCGCCTGGGGTCTCGATCGACACACAATACACGATCGGCTCACGATCGGCGTCTGCGATCAGCCGTGAGTTGAAGAACTGCACCACGGTGTACTGGGCGCGCACATTCGCGCGAACCCGTTCCAGCGGTGCAATACGCGCATCGCGCACGGCCCGCGCAGCCTCATCAGCCGTGAACTCCGATCGCAACCAGTCCTGAGCTGACGCGCACGAAGCCGCCATGGCGAGCATGGCGCAAAAGAGTAGAGGTTGTTTCATACAGCCTTAGGTAGATAGACAGCCCTGAACTCACAGTGAATTGGCGACCATACCCACAACGCCCTAAATCCCAAAGTCCTTCCGAGGGTCATAAGTCCGCGGCGGGCGCCAACGGGAGACAAACCGCTGCAGCTCCGCATCGGGCCGTTCAGGCAAGACAACGTCCAGTTTGATCAACTGATCACCACGGCCCGCTTCCGACCTCACGCCCTTGCCGCGCAGCCGCAAAACCTGACCGGTATTGGAATTTTTGGGGACGGTTACAGTGACCGGGCCGGTCAACGTTGGGACACGAACTTTGGCGCCCAAGACAGCTTCGGTCAGCGTGATCGGAAGATCCAACCGGATATCGTCGCCATCGCGGCGAAAATGAGGATGCGGCTCAACCTCCAACTCAACCAAGGCGTCACCAGGCGGTCCGCCATTGCCGGAGGGCGCGCCCTGCCCCCGTAGGCGCAAGACTTGGCCGGCCTTCACACCTTCGGGAATGGAGAGATCAAGATATTTGCCGTCGCCGACGGTGACACGTTTGCGCCCCCCATTGACGGCCTCTTCGAAACTGATGGTCAAGCGGTAGCGCGCATCCGGCCCTCGGGCATTGAAGGGGTTGCGCATCTCGTCGGTATCAAAAATTGTGGAAAAGATGTCGGAGGCGTCCCGGTGTCCGTTCGCGCGACCACGGCGCGCACCGCGCCCGCCAAAACCGGACACCACCTCGTTGCCGTCAGCGTCGATCTCACCGCGATCAAAACGGCTGCGCATTTTGGGGTCGTTGAGCAGCTGAAACGCTGCGGTCACGCGCTTAAACCGCTCTTCAGCGTGCGAATCCCCGGGGCGCGCATCAGGGTGCAGCTCCTTGGCGAGCTTTCGATAAGCTTTCCGGATATCGTCGCCACTCGCATTGGGCGCGACGCCCAGCTCTCGATAAGGGTTCTCCATCATGGCCCAATCCCGTGCCACGGTTTCCATCACACCGTGACATGGAAGGAGTCTGCGTCAAGGGAAACCCATCCGCGCTGATTTTCTATGAAACACTGAGGATTGCGCGTTGCGGCGCTCCCTTCCCGAACGCGCGCGAAATCTGCGCCACGCGCACGTCCAGGCTCGCAACCGGCGCGCCGGCGAACAGAGCCGCCTCATCCGCCGATGGCAACACCGCAACTGGCGCTGCGACCTCGCTTTGCCAGGCGACCGCGCCGTTGACCAACACTTCAGCGCAATAGCGTTCCGACTCCTCCCCCAAAGGAACCTCTTCAGCCGCCCAATCATCGCCCTCAACACGCGTGCGCCGCACCCAGCTCAACTCGACGCCGTCGGCCAACCGGCGCGCCCGAAGGTGAACCGGAGACAGCGGACGCAGATGCCGCCCAAGATAGGATTGGGACAACGAATACGTCTCATCAACCAGGTTTTCTCGGCCTCTGGGGGCAAACCGCCACGTCAACGACGAGCCCCGCTCGTGGGCGTCAAGCGGAGCGACCAAACTGGCGCCATTGAAGACCACAACCCGGGCGCCCGCACCGATCGTGGCGCCCGGTGCGGCCATCCCGAGTTCGCTGCCCGCCTGTCCGCGCAGCAAACCCGTCAGCGCATAGGTGTCCTGGGCCGCCAGCGTGGCGGAGGTGAACTGAGCCACCTCCCATTCCCCATGACCCCCTTCGATCGCGATGACATTGGCGCCGGTCAGCACATCGTCGGGATCGGCGGACGCAAGCGCGCTCGAAATCCGCACATGCACGGTATTGGCATAGTCCCAACGTCCTATCGGCCCTGGGGCAAGGTCCGCCGTCAACGCCCCCATCACCGCCGATTGCCCGAGCACCACACGCTCACGAAGCGAACCTGCGTTAACGCCGCTCGCCACACTGACCGACCCCGGCCACGGCGATGCGCTAGCCGCGACTCGCGGTCCGGCCCGCTCAGACTCACCTGGCAAAAGCGGCAAATCCATCACGGCGCCATCGGGCCGCACCGCAGGACCCGCCACGCCGCCCACAACCCCTGGCTCAGGTCCAGCCAAACGGGACTTGAGGTCCGACAGCCGGCGCAGCTCCGCCTCGCGAACAACGCCGTCCGTGATCGAATCAATCACATAGGCGCTGGGGCCAAGCTCCGGCGCACTGACCACATCACCGGCCTCCAGCGCCAGCTGCGACGGAGCGAGCGCCAACCGCACGCTCTCCGCGCCCGCCGCGGCGTCGACCAGCCAGGTGCGTGCAATCTCCTCCGCGCCGTCACGATCAAACAACAAGGGCGCAGCAACATGGATAACGCGTTGGTCATCTCCAGAAGCGAGGCGCGCTGTGACATTCGCAGCCTGGTAGTCACGAGCATCGTTGTAAAACGCAAAGCGCGCTGACGCCGGCACATCGCCCCCGTCAACCCGTCGGCGCTCCATACGCCCTTCGGTGTCAAGCCAAGCAATATCATCCAGCCCAATCTCGGCTACCACCGGCGCATCGACTGAAGACAGCGCCAAGGTTTGCGCGCGCCCAACAACGTCAAATCGAAACACGTGCGACAACGGCTCCAAGGCCTGACGAGCCGACAAGGGGCGATCAAGAACATAGCCCGCCAAAAGGCCGTCCACGCTATCGGTCTGCAGTCCCGCCACCCCAGCCCGAGCAGCGAGATCAGCAGCGACTTCGCCAAGGTCGGCGAGCCCCACACGACCGCTCAACCAGTGGCCCAAACGCCAATTGTTCCCGTCAGACCACACGTCCTGGCGCGCTGGGAAATCGGGAAACGGACGAGCATCCCACGTCCAGGCATGGGCCGCGCCAATATCGACCATGGGCCCGGCATAAACCGATGATGACGGGTTGTTGCCCGACAGCGGGTCCCAATAGCGCAACAACGCCTCAAGATACCGTCGTTGGATCAGGTCATCCCGCGCCCCGCTGGAAAAATGGGGCGTCAAACTCTCAGAGCTCTTAGCGTCCACAAACACGTTGGGTTGATTGGCGCCCTTGTCGATAGCAGGACAACCGGTCTCAACAAAGACGATCGGCTTGGACTCCGGAACCCACGCGGTGGGTTGGGCGCTCTCCACGCCGCCAGGCCGGTCGAAGTGCGCATTCGACCACCATCCCCTCAAATCCTTGTAGCGAAAAACCCACGGCTTGCCGGCGCCGTCAGTGATGGTCACACGGTTTTGCGCAGCGCGGTCCCCATCGCTCGCATAGTACCATGTGTAACCCTCTCCGCCCTCGACTTGGCTCATCAGATAGGCGTGGTCGCGCCCGGTCTGGGACACGCTCGCATCAAGATGATCGCCGCCGTCACGCCAATCACTCAAAGGAACGTACCAATCGATACCAACAAAATCGATCGCTTGATCCGCCCAAAGAGGATCAAGGTGAAACGCCAGATCCCCCGAGCCATCGGCTGGCTGGTGCCCAAAATACTCGCTCCAATCCGCCGCATAGCTGAGCGCCGTCGCCGGACCAACGACGCTGCGCACATCGTTGGCGAGCAGGCGCAAAGCCTCAACCCCCGGATAGGCGCCGGTGTCATCACGCACCGTCGTCACGCCGCGCAGTTCCGACCCGATGAGAAAGCGATCGACACCGCCGGCCACAGCCGCGAGATGGGCGTAGTGCAACACCATACGGCGCAGAGACCATTCGTTGGGTCCGCCATAGGCGACCGCGCCGCCAGTCGTGCTGAAATCGGAGGGTCCACACGCGCCGACAAAGGCAGCGATCTGTCCGGTGGCGGCAGCAGTCTTGTCCGCTGTTCCGACCACGCCGGGCGCAGGATCGCAGGTGATCCGACCACGCCAGGGAAACGCCGGTTGCTCGGCTGAACCATACGGGTCGGGCAAGCCATTGCCTGCTGGCACGTCCATCAGAATGAAGGGGTAAAGCCCAACCTTAAGGCCGCGCGCCTTGATGGCGGCAATGGCCTCGAGCACCGCATCATCGCTGGGCGTTCCACCGTAAGCAGGCCGTCCGTCTATGGCGCTGACAACACCCGCGCCGCCGCGTGACACGCCATTGACCCGCCAACTGAGCGGCCGCGTTTCTTTGTCCAGCGTCTCAACACAAGGGCGCACCGTACATTGCCCCACGCGCAGATCGTCTCCAAACCAAGACACCACAACAAGCACCGACTCCACGTTCGGCAAGTGTGTTTGCAAGTCGTCCAAAGCCGCCGTGATGTCAGCAACACCGCGCCCATTGTTGACATTTTCAAAGGCTTCCGCACCTGGACCCAGGTCCCGTCGCACAACAGATGTCGCGTAAGCAAACTCGCCCGAACCAGGAATGAGCGTGACGCCCTTGAGCGCCGTTTCCAGGCGCGGCGCGTCATCACGTGCCGGCTGGGATCGGAACACCTCGAAGTTGAGTTGCGGAAGGCGGTTGCCGAACGGCTCCAGAGGAAAATCCTCAAAAACGACGTAAGCCGTCCCGCGGAACGCCGGCGCATCACCAGCACCCTCCACCGCTTCGATCAAGGAGTCGGCAACCTGGTCTTCCGTCCCCAGATAAATTCTATGGTTGAGGTCCGCCAGGTTGAGGACACGACCATCCGCCCAAACCCGCCCAAGACCGTCTATCGCCCCGTCGCACAGCGCCACCGCAAAACTCAAGGAATATGAGTACTGCGTCAGGTTCGGACCGCCACCCTTGCCGCCGGCGGCGGATTCGCTGGTCGCCGCCTCCCGATAACGGGTCGCCCAAATCACCTGTCCCGCCACACGCGCTCGGCCATAGACGATGGGCAAACCCGTCCCTTCGGTCGACGACTGGATGCGGAGGGACTCAAGGCGCGGCCCCCCCACATCAGGGGCGAAGGCGCTGCGAAGACGCGTCGCCGCCAATGCTGTCAGGCCGGCGCGGGCCACATTTGCAGCAATGTTGAGAACCAAATTGGCCATCAGTTGCAAACTCCTGGAAAGGCGAAGGCGGCAACCAGTCGGCGCCGCCACCACGGTGAGAGCGCGCTTTCGACCACCGCTCGTCCCCAATAGGCGTGGATCATCTGGTCCGGTGTGGTCAGGATGGCCACGTGCTTGACCACCGCGTTGTCCATCATGCGAAAGGCGAGCACATCCCCTGGCCCCATGTCCGCACAGTCAACGCCGACAAGATGGCGTCGCGCTGCGAACAGCAGCGTTTCTTCGTCCCGCCGCTCCGCCCAGTCAGGCGTATAGGCCGGCGCGGCTTCCGGTTCAGGCCCCACCGTCTCGCGCCACACGCCCCGTACCAGTCCCAGGCAGTCACAACCCGCCCCACGCATGCTCGCTTGATGCACATAGGGCGTGCCCAACCAACCGCGCGCGGCGGCGACAATGCGTGTACGGGACAAATCCTTGAAAGGCGCGGCCATCGCGTACATGGCTAGTCGTCACGATCCGTCCAAAGACTGGCGCCATCGTGGTTCTCTCCTTCCAACGGGCCCGCCATTAGCCAATCATCGCCAGGGATCATGGGAAAGCCTCGAAAATTCAGTACGTTGTTGAACTTGGTGCGACAGGTGCGCCAGCGTTTGTCGCAACCCGCCGTGACGGTGAAAGCGTCGCCAACACCGATGGCGACGGCGGGCGGCGCCCAAAGCGACAGGGACGTCTCGGCCCCGCCTGTCACTTGGCTTTCGACGCGCGCGCTGTTCCCAGCGTTTGGCCCACTGTCCCAAACCAATAGACCGCCGACGAACCACGCGTCGTCAAACGAGGACAAACCACTCGCCCCAAAAGACCGAACGCTGCGGGTGCTGGTCACAACACCGGTGGCCTGAAACGAGGTTGTCGCAAGATCGACCCCGCATTGGGAATCGCCAACCTCGGCTGTGCAGCGCCTTTGAATGACGCGACCGACCGTGCGCTCCAAATCAGCCTTCAGCCCACTGACATCGACCGCAAAGCCGACGTCAGTCCGACGCATGTCCCCCATGCGCCCGCGCCAAACCACGACGAATGAGCTCGGATCCATCCAGTTGACGCGTATGACGTCGACACGCGCATCATCATAGGCGCCGGCGGCGACGTCGGTTTCAGTGATCAAACTGCTGGTCAGCTGAGCATCAAGGCCCGCACTTTCCCTCGCCATACCCAGTTGGGCATGCACATCGCCCGTCATGCCCGCCGAACCGCCGTGGAACACAGTTCCGTCAACGGTCAGGTCCTGGTCATGCTCGGTCAGCCCTAAAGCGACACCGTCCGCACGCGTGATCCGCCAACACCAACACAGCGTCGTCACACCGCTCGCCAGCGCTGATTGTAGGGAGTTTGGGAGGTTTCGCATCAGACTAAAATCTCGATGAGTGGGATGTCAGCCGCCTCGCCCGCGCCAAACGCTTCCAATGTGAGATCCAGGCTGTCGGAGTCGAAGCGCACCGGCGTATCAAACTCGAAACCCGCGGTGAGCACAGCGCCCGCGCCGGGAGCGCTGACAAATGTGACCAACCCCGTCGCGACGTCCACCGTATAGTCGCCGCCCTCAACCAAGGGCGCGCCGTCGAGGCCAATCACCACACTGCCCGCCTTGGGCTTGGTGATGCGGCGGTCAACACTCTGCAGGCCGCTTTGATACCTTTTGATCAAACCGTACACGGTCGTTTGGCCATCGCCCGTCCCCAGCGGCTGGTCAACCGCCGAGACACTCGCTGAGGGCGATGAGGACGTAAAATCGAAGGGGTCGCGGAAACGAAAGCCATGCAGCGGCCCTCGCCGCGCCTCAAAGAACGCGAGCAGTTCCGCCATATCATCGAGGGTCTTCACCCCGCCGCCCGCATTCCACCGCCGACGCGAAGAGGCCCACGGCGAATTGCGCTCCTCATGGCCCGACGCCAACGTCACGATTTCGGTCCGCCGTTGCGGTCCGCCCCGCGCGCCAAGCGCCACGCTGAGCGGAAACGACACCTCATGAAAGGCCGTCATCTTGCGTGCTCCTTAAAGGTACTTGCGCCCGCGCGCCGCCGCCTGGGCAACGCCCGCAGCGATTTGCCCCTGAGACCGGCGTAGCGACGCTGCATCTGCGCCGGCCCCCAAATGAAAATGGACGTTGACGGGCGCAGTCGCGGTCAACGGCGCCACCGAGCCTGCGCTCGCCGGAGTGAACACCTCCGGTCCGGTCTCGCCGACCAGATAGGCGCCGCCTGTGGTGACAAATCCGCCCGAAGCGCGCGCACCGGAAAATCCGCCAACGACAGCCTCCAGGATCGAACCAAAAGCGGCGTCCACGGATCTGTCGATAACCAACTCGGCCAAGGTCAAGGCGATCGCTTCGCCTAGCGCCCGCAAGGACAACTCGCCCGTTCGCGCCGCCTTGACCAAGCTGTTCTCAATCGCTTCGCCAGCTTGTGTGAACGCTAGCTCGAGTGTGCGAGCCGCCTCCACGCCCGGTCCTTCGGCCAGCGCAGCCAGGGCTTCAGCCGCCGCTTCCGCATGTTGAACGCCATCAGCGCTCGCCTCGTTCTGCTCGGTCATCACGCATCGCTCCGATCATCGGGGAACCGCGCCATCAATGCGCCCAACTCTGCACGCGACAGCCCGGCCCGGCGGACATCGGCGACCAACGCCAGCCATTCACGCACCGAAAGCGCCCAGAAGACGCTGGGCGCAATCCCCATCCGCGCCGCCGCACGCAACCCCGCCGCCCATGCATCGCCCATGTCGCTACGTCCCCCCCAAGGCCGAGCGAAACGCCTCCGAAACCGCCTCTGCGGCGGCGAGCGGATCAATCACTGCACGCCCCAAGGCCGCAGCGTCCATAGGGTCGCCGCCTCCCGCCAGCAGCGCTTCGAGCACCAGCAACAGGTCGCGGGCCCGCAACGCCCCCAGCTTGCCGGCGACATCGCCAGGCCCGTCGGCCCCTAGGGCGGATTCCAACTGGGCCAAACCGCCAAGGGTGAGACAGAGCCGGCACGGGCGCCCATCAATGATCAGCTCAACCTCGCCTCGCGCCGCATTCACCAGCCCGTTCATGATGCGGTGAACGCAATCGGTCCGGCGGACGCCAAGGTCATCGCATATTGCGCTTCCCCGTCATGGCGCCCAGAGTACTCCAACGCCGACACCAAAAATGCGCCTTCGAACGCGCCAAAGTCCGGCACGGTCAGTTGCCAGGTGCGCGCCGTTTGGTCGAAGAAGGCCGACCTCACGGTCTCATCGGCGGTGTCGTCTTTAAAAACGCCCGAGCCCGAAACGGTCACGGATTTCACGCCAGCCCCACCAATGAGCTCGCGCCATGCGCCGGAGCTGTCGGATGTCGTGGCGTCAATCGAACGTGCATTGAGCGAAATCGTCCGTGCACGCAAGCCCGCAACCGTCTCAAATGCGCCCGGAACGCCGCCATCGTGAATTTTCAAGAGGACATGCCGTCCTTGTTGTGCGCCCACTGCGCCCTCCATCGTAAAGAAAATCAGCTCAAAGAGATATGACTGGCTTGTCGCGGTCTACGCCGATGAAGGCTCCATCACGGCGCGCAAACGCAGAATGGCCTGGCTGGTGAAGCCGTCGGGACCGCGAAACACGTCCGCATAGGTCACCCGCAAACTGACCAACGTCCACTGAGACAAAGAAAGATCAGCGTAGTGCAGCGCCTCACGCACAACGCCAATGGCCTCTTTGGCCTCTCGTCTGCCGCCGTAACGCGACCACACATGCAGATGGCCAATGTGCTCGACCGAATCGCCCGGATCAGCGGGAATCGGCGTTGTTTGCGATCGACCATAGGTCGCGTATGGATAGATGCGCTCCGATGGCGGATCATCGTAAAGCCGCACGGGGGTCCCAAGCAGCGCAGCAACCGCTGGGTCGCTGGACAAATGCGCATGCAAGGCTTCTTGCAGCGCCCATTCAGCACTGGTCATGCAACGTCCTCCTCAGCGCTCACCTCGACAAAACGTCGGCACCCATCAACGACGCGCACGCCCACCACCCGCAACCTCCCACCCGCATGGCCCATTCGCCAATCGGGACGCACATCACTGCGGAACCGAATGCGCACTGCGTACGTGACCCGCGAGACCAGCCCGTCGGCCACCACGTCTTCGCGAACGCGCGGCGTGCGCACCTCCGCCCAGACCTCGGCGACCTCTTGGTATGCCTGGCTAGCGCCCCCGCCCGTGTCCGGCGTCGAGATGGGCTGCAGCAAGCCAACGCGATGGCGCATCCCGCCAATCACAGCCGCACCCGTTGATAGGGCGCGATCAAACCCGCCACGGCCGGGGGCAATGAGGTTTCGTCCGCCTCTTCGGCCCGTTCACCGCCAACGCGATAGGCATAGGCCTCTGACACCAACAAGCCCACCGCCTCACGCAAAGGTCCGGGGACATCGCTCCCGGCGGGCCCAAACCCGGCGTCGTATTCGATCTCAATGCCGCTCGCCGCACGCCCCGGCTGCGGCCACGATGCGCCGGGCGTCAACACCAAGCGCCCCGCCGAAACGGGGGGCGTCAGCTCGTAATTGGCGCCGTCAAACGTGACCGCGGCGCCGTCAGCGGAGTACGTCCGTACAATGTGGACAGCGCTAGCAGGTCCGAGCGCCAGAACAACCGCGCCCGCGGTCCCCGCAACGGCCCAATCATCGCGCCACTCGCGAACGCGCTGGGCGACCAAAGCCAGCCCGGTCAGCGCTTCAATGCGCATCCGGGCCGCCGCGATCATGTCAGTGATCAAACTGTCCTCGTCGGCGTGCTCCACCCGAAGACGCAGCTTGACCTCGGCCAGAGAAACCGGCTCGACGGACGGCGGCGTGATGATTTCCAACGCCATGGCGATCTCCAAGAAAAGGGGCGCTCCGTACACGAAGCGCCCGCAAAACGGTGTTTCGGCAAAGATCGATCAGGCCGCGAACTGCAGCAGCTTGATCGCGTCAAAGTCTTGCACCCCGCCACCGACACGCTTGGTGGTGTAAAAGAGCACGTAAGGCTTGGCCGAAAACGGATCGCGCAACACGCGAACCCCAGCGCGATCGACAATCAGATAACCGCGGCGGAAATCCCCAAACGCGATCGCGTAGTTCCCATCGGCAATGTTGTCCATTTCCTCCGCTTCGGTCACGGGATACCCGAACACCGTTGCCGGCTGGCCGACCACAAGCGAGGGTTGCCACACATAGCTGCCCGCGCCGTCCTTTAGTTTACGAACAGCCGCGGCGGTCGTGCGGTTCATGACAAACCGCCCGTCAATGCGAAACTGCGCCTTAGGCGTATGGATCAGGTCCAGGAGAATGTCGGCTGGATCAGTCGCAGGCCAATCACCAGCCACACCCGTTTTGATGAAGCCGATCGAGTCCCAAGCATGACTGGTCTCAGCCACTTTCGTGTAGGTCATAAAGCCCTTGGGCTGGTCTGTGCCTGTCCCCTTGACGAAGGCTGCGCCCTCCTGGGATGCAAACACTTGCTCAACTTCTTGGGCGAGCCACTCGTCAATGTTGATGTGCGTGTCGTCGAGCAGCGTCTGGGTCGCTGCGGGCATCGCATAAAGCTCCGCCGTCGGAAAGTCGATCGACTTGATTGTCGGCGGCGTGGTCGCCGTCGCGCGCGCCGTGGTCTCGTCAGCCCATCCGCCGGTTTGTGCGTCGCCCAGACCGACTGGTTTTTTGTAGGTGTTCGAACCAATCTGGCGCACCGTGGCGATCGCGCGGATCGGACTGATCCGAGCCAAGCGGGTGTCGATGAGTTCTTCGGTTTCCGGCGCAACGATGAAGCCGCCGTCACCGCCAACGGACAGGTCTTTAGTCTCGATGAGCGCGGAGGTATCGCCCGTGCGCATATAGGTCTCGAACGCCGACTTGCGTTCGTCAGCCATGATCGTCAAAGCACCGCCCAACGGAGCACGCTGATCGTTCAGAGCCAAGCGGTCCAAAATGGCTTGCTGACGGGTCAACGCACTATTGATCCGGTCGACTTTCTCGGCGGTGATGACATCGCTGGCCGACTTGCGCTCGATTTGCGCCAAGCGATCATCATTGGCTTCTTTGAACGCTTCAAACGTACAAAGAAAATCGGCCAGCGCGTTGCGCACCTCGCCCGAAGGCGCGGCCATCTTGGTTTCTTTGGTCATAAGGTCCCCCTCAAGGTGGTTAGGCGACGGCCCCTAGGGCCGCCGATGGTTGGGCCGAAACGACCCGAAGCCGCGCCTGCGGCGCCATGGGGAAGGTCACGATCGAAACCTCCCACAAGTCGATGTCCAGAAGTTCGCGGCGCCGATCGCTCAGCCGCCGCGCCTTGCGTGCGCGAAACCCGATGGACAGCCCATCCACCAGGCCCTTGCGAATCAGACGATGAGCGCTGCGCCCCCGTGGACCGTCCTGGAAGATCCGCCCTCGCACGTAGAGCCCGCGCCCGTCTTCAACCATGCAGTCCCAAACCCCGATGGGTTCGCTGGGGTCGTGTTGGAAGAGCATCGCGATCCGACGCGCACCGCCCGCCAGGCTGAGCGCAAATGCGCCGCGCAAAACCACATCACCCATCAAATCGGGCTCGCCGAACACGCTCGCATAGCCCTCAATGAGCAGGCCTTCCGATTGCGAATGCGCCGCGGGGTTCATGGCTGGTTCTCCGGATAGCGTTGGCGCAACTCAGCCTCGATCCGATCAAGCTGCACGCGCAGTTGGCCGACCTGCTCTTCCAAGCGGGCGAGACGAACGCTGTCGTCGTTGTAAACGCGAGTGTCGCTTTCCAGAGCGTCCAGTCTGTGACTCGCCGCGCCAACCCACACCAAAACACCCGCCGTTTGCACACACACTGCAAAGATGAGCGCCAGCGATATCTGCCGGCCAAGCCGAAACGCCTCGCTCATAACCCATCCTCCGTCATCGGACGGCTAGGCAGACCGGCCAAACGGCGCCGTTCAACATCCGTCATGAAACTGGCCTCGCCCAGGCTGCGCCAAAGCGCGCCGCGCTCTTCACTGAGCGCTGGAAGCTCGTGAAGGTCACAGCTGATTTCCAGGTCATCGCCCAGCCATGGCCGCAACCAACGCTCCATGGCGCGCGCGGTCTTGCGCGCCAACGGCAAAATCGTCAGTCGCCAGAACGCCAAGTTGGCTTCTTTGTAATTCGAGTAGGTGTTGTCGCCAGGGATGGCGAGCAACATGGGCGGAACGCCAAACGCCAGCGCAATCTCCCGCGCGGCGGTGTTTTTCGCTTCGACAAAGTCCATCTCAGCTGGCGACAAACTGAAGGGCCGCCACTCCAGCCCCCCCTCCAGCAACAGCGGCCGGCCGGCGGCCTTGGCGCCGCTATGGGCCTCCAGCAGCTCTGATTTCAGCCGCTCGAACTGATCGTCCGTCATGCGATCACCGCCGGCGCCGCGATAGACCAGCGCCCCCGACGGCCGTGCGGCGTTTTCCAGCAGGGCCCGGTTCCAGGCGCTCGCCGCATTGTGGTTTTCAACCGCCGCGTGGGCGGCTTCCATGGGCGCGAGCCCGTAATGGTCACAACACGGATTGAAGACCTTCACATGCAGGATTTTGGAGCGTCCCGTCAGCGGATCGCGCGTGAATCGCTGGGGCTTGTCTTCCACACAATAGTCCCAACCAACCGGCCAGCCGCGCTTGTCCTTCGCCACGCGCATGCGGTCAGGGCGCAACGCGTAGAGTTCGCGCACCTCGCCCTCAACGTCGGTCACGTGCAAGAACGCATCGCCGGCAACCTGAAGCCGGCCGTAAAACGTCTCGAACAACTCAGCAAAGGACTGGTCCAAATTGGGCTGACGCAGAATGTGCAGCGCAGGATCGTCACTCGGCGCCAACTGACCAGCCCGGCGAACTTGAAACGGCGTGGCCGCAGCAGCCTCAGCCACCAATCGAACACACCGAAACGCGATCGCATTGCGCGCATAGCCGTGTGAGGCCAACGCCGCATAGTTCGGCCGCGCGCCATAGCCCGCATCCAGCCCCGTTAAGGCGATCAAGTCCTGCAGAACGCCTTTGTGTTCGCGCCCGCCGCCCATGGCGCGCCGCATCCAAGTTCGCATGGCTTCCCCCAAATTTGTCTAACTGCGCAAACCACGCGCGGGTCAAAGGGTGCGCAATCGGGGCGGATCTGGCTCATCGACCAGCAAGGCCCACAGCGCCCACACCAAAGCGTCGACCCGGTCCGGACTGCCCCTCCCTTTGCGGGCGGCGAGCACATCGAACCGGCACATTTCATCTTCAAGCTCGCGAAATCGCCCAGCATGCTTGACGCGCCCACGACCATAGAGCGCCGCAATCGGCTCGGCCCGCGCACGTTTGCCCCGCTGGGCGCGAACCGGCCGCACCGGCAGGTGAGGAGCCGCAACGCGCAAAACCTCGCTCACCATGGCGCCGCCCTGGTTCACTTCAGCGACAATCGCTTGTGCATCAAAGGCGCAGGCCGCGTCCGCCGCCGCGCGCGCCCATCCCTCCCGCGCCAAGCCTTGGACCTGTCGGTCGGCCAACACCCAAGCCCTGCGGTCTTGGCCAACGCCCGTCGCCCCCGCCACGATCAACCCACAAGCATCCGCCTGGGCGCCAACCGAAGTCGGCGGATCAAGGCCGACAATCACGTCCACCATGGCCGGCGGATCAGGGTCGTGCGCCGCCGCCAAGTCAGCGCGAGTCCACAACGCGCCCGCCCGGTCCTCAACAATCACGCCGTCCAGCTCCTGGCGGCCGAGCGCGCTGTGCCCGTAAGCAACCTCCATCGCCGCGAGAAATCCGGGCGCCAGATTGGCGGCGTTGGCCCGCGTTGGCGCGCGTGTGACCACTGTGCCTTGCGCGCTCAGCAAGCGTTTGAACGGCTCCAGCGGTTGCGGCGTTGTCGTCACCACCAAGCGCGGGTCGCGCCCACCCCTCAACGCAAAGCGCAACATAGCCAGCGCCGCCTCTGGTTCGCGCCAAGCGCAGTATTCATCACACCAAGCCGCGTTCACCTGAGCCCCACGCAGCCGGTCGGGCTCCTCAGCGGAATAGGTCAACGCAACAGCCCCGTTGGGCCAAACCAAACGTCGCCGGCTGGCCTCAAAGACAGGGCGTTCATCCTTGTGACGAGCGATGGCGATCAGCCCCGACGGCCCATCGACCATAACTTCACGCACATCACCCTGTGTGGGCCCAACCAAAGCCGCCCGCTCACAGCCCGACACCATCTGGGCGCGCAACCACTCAGCGCCGGCGCGCGTTTTGCCCGCCCCGCGTCCGCCCAGAAACACCCAGACCTGCCAATCGCCCGGCGGTGGGAGCTGATCGTCCCGCGCCCAAAACCACCACGACCCAGGCCCGGCAAGATGGCTGACCTCACGTTCCGTCAACCGCGTCAGCAACGCCCTGCGACGATGCGCTGGCAGCGAGGCGAGCCAGGCGGCGCTCAAGTTCCGCACGGACCTCAACGACAGAGTCCCGCGTTTGGGCTGCATCGTCATCACGAACCGCCTCCGCAACGCTGGCCTTAACTCGGTCAAGCAAGGCGACATGGCGGTCCGCCGCGCGCACCATGATTTCGAGCAAGCGGATGGCCCCGCCCATGTCGTCGTGTTCTGTTTGGTTCAAAACCGTGTCGAGCGCCCTCACGCCGACGGCCAAAGATCGGCTCAATCCGGCCAACACGTCTTGCAGGTCAATCCAATCCTCGGCCTTGCGCCGGGCGTGTATGGTGCTCGCCCGCAGTCCATAGCGCCGCGCCAACGTATCGACGTCCACACCGGCTTCAAACGCCGACCGCATGGCCAGCCAATCGGCGCGGGAGCGACTGCCCCCGCGCCGCGTTTGCGGATCTGAAGCTGTCCCCGCCATCAGATCCCGCGCGCCCCCCGGCCGCATTTCTCAACCATGCCCAATCATAGGCCCAGGAGCGACGCGATCGGACAAGATCGGCTCGAAAACGGCCAACCATCTGTTTAGATGAAGAAAAGGCAAACGCGAATGCGTGGATTGCGATGAACTTATCCACCCATTCGTCAGCTCATCGGGCGTTTGGCTCTGGCTCGTCGGGCCAGCCCACAATGTGGTCGACCGCCGTATCCGGGTCGACGACCGATTCACTGATGACCCGCCCCAAGACCGAGACGCCGGCTTCGTGTACGGTTTCGCGCGAGCCAGACACCAAATGGTGCCACCAAGGTAAATCGCGCCCCTCCGCCACCAATCGGTAGGCGCAGGTCGGCGGTAACCAAGAGAACGCATGAACCCGCCCAGCCGTCAAAACCACGCAGTCGGGGACGCGTTCGGCGCGGTGCTCATAATCGCTGCACCGGCAGGTTTTCAGCTCCAGCAAGCGGCACGCAAGGCGCGTCGTGGCGACTTTCCCGGTGTCCTCGTCCTCCAACCGCACAAGGCAACACTTCCCACACCCGTCGCAGAGCGATTCCCACTCTTGACGTGACAGGGCTTCCAGACCCTTTGTCTTCCAGAATGGCGTTGGATCCACCTCGCCAGCGTCCACGATTTCGCCCCTTTTGGCGCAGAATGATATGGGTCAGTTATGATTGCAGATGCATTGAACGCAAAGTCCAAAGCGCGCAACTCCCTGCTCAGCTTTGTCATTCGGCTGGCCCTTGGCGGTGTTCTGGCCTTGGCGCTCGCGGCCGGGGCGTTGGGCTATTATCTCTATGACGACATGCCCAACGTACCCAATCTGGAGGACGGTGAGAGCCTCGCCCTGTGGGGACGCAAGCGCACCGACAGCATCCGTGTGCTCGACCTGGAGAATCAGACGCTTGCTGTGCGCGGCCCCTACTACGCCGAAGCGGTGGAAGTGAACCAGCTGCCCAAGCACTTGGTTGACGCCTTTATCGCCATTGAGGACCGCCGGTTCTATCAACACAAGGGCGTGGACGAACGCGCCGTGGTGCGCGCGCTGCTCGCCAACTGGCAGGCCGGACGCATTACCCAGGGTGGTTCGACCATCACCCAGCAGCTGGCGCGGATGCTATTTCTTGAGCGCGACCAGACCATTCGCCGAAAATTCCAAGAGATCGTGATCGCTCGCGAACTCGAACAGGGGCTAAGCAAACGCCAGATCCTCGAGCTGTATCTTAACCGTGTGTTCTTGGGCGGCAGAGCTTATGGCGTGGAAGCGGCCTCCCAGCGCTATTTTGGCAAATCGGCGCGCGACGTGAACCTGTCTGAAGCGGCCATGCTCGCCGGCCTGCCCCAAGCGCCCGATCGCCTCGACCCGACACGCAATCCCGACGCAGCTCGCCGCAGAGCCGAAGTGGTGCTCGAAGCCATGCTGGACATGCAAGTCATTGACGAAGAGCAGCTTCTTCACGCGCGGGAGTTCCCAGCCGAGATCATCGATCAGCCGCTCGAAGACGAAGAGGCCGATGGTGGTGTCGGCTATGTCTTTGACCTTGCCATGAAAGAGATCGAGGACATCCGCGTTCCCCTCCCGGCTGACAAGGTCATCCACACCACAATCGACAGCGAGTTGCAGGCGGCGGCCGAGCAAGCCCTCGAGCGATGGCTGGAACAAGAAGGCGAAGAATTCAACGTCAGCCAAGCGTCATTGATCGCAATTGATCGGTCAGGTGCGATTGTCGCGATGGTTGGCGGACGCGACTATGGTGAAAGCAAGTTCAACCTGGCCACCGATGCGCGTCGCCAGCCGGCATCGTCCTTTAAAGCGTTGGTTTATGCAGCTGCGCTCGAGCACGGCGTCCAGCCTAGTGACATTTATTGGGACGAACCGATCGATATCAACGGCTGGGAGCCGCAAAACTACACGGGCACGTTCTTGGGGCGCATGACGGTGCGCGAAGCCTTCGTCCGCTCAATCAACACCATCGCCGCGCAGATCACCAACGAGGTCGGCCCCGAGGCGATTAGCGAGTTGGCACGCAAATTCGGCGTTCCGCGCAGCCTCGAACCGGTTCCCGCCATCGCCCTAGGCGTTGAAGAAGTGTCTTTGCGCGAACTGGTTGAGGCCTATTCAGTGTTCCTTAACGATGGCGAACAACGCGGCACGCATTTGGTCAGTGAAATCTACGACAGCCGAGGAGACCCCCATTACGTGCGCCCCGATCGCGTGCGCGCCGAAGTTGTGTATGACCCCGACTTGGCCAAACAAATGCGAGGCCTGTTGCGCGCCGTCGTGACCGATCCGCGCGGCACCGGCAACAACGCCAACATCACAAGCGCCCAAGTCGCCGGAAAGACCGGCACCAACCAAGAGTGGCGCGATGCATGGTTTGTTGGGTTTTCGTCTTTGTACGTCTGCGGCGTGTGGGTGGGCAACGATCGCAACGACCCCATGAACGAAGTCACCGGCGGCGGCTTGCCCGCCCTGATCTGGGCCGACTTCATGGAAACCGCGCATGCAGAACGCGCAACACCTGCGCTCGACATCCCCGCTTTGCGGGCCCTGTCGCCCCGCGCCCAGGAACTGGCGAGCTTTTACTCCGGCGTCAAAGGTCACTTTGATCGCATTTCCACAAACGGCGCGCGCTAGGCATGCAGCTTCGCACCGAGATCGCCGCCATGGCGCTCGTCAGGCGCGCCACATCATCGGGCGTTTTTGCGGCGGTCCTCGCCAAAGGCGACCCCGACGCCGGCGCCATCTTGGTCAAGGTCAACACCCTCGACGGGCGGGCGCAGGTCCATTCCCCCATGCTGAACCACGCAGGCGAAACCACGTGGATCACGCCGTTAGGCGAACCGGCTCCGCCAGAGGCCAAAGCCGATGCGTACATCGCCAGGCGCCGCGACAACGATCCTGACATTTGGGTGATCGAAGTCGAAGACCGCGCCGGCCGACCCTTTGTGGTTTAGCGGCCCCACTGGCGGCTCGGAGACGCTTTCTTCACCCTTCCCGCGGTAAGGTTCAATCCTGGTAGGTCAGTCTCGCCGTGGGCACAAATGCAATGCTGTTTTTGATGAACAACGCCGTTCTGGACCTCTCCAATCCAGCACAGAAACTCCAAAGCGTTGGGTTCCCAGTCACACCGCAAGAAGCGGCGGTGATGGAGATTCCCCGGCTCACGGCCATCATCCAGGAAGCCACATTCTATAATCCGCGCATCGCACGCACGGCGCCCGACCACGCCGCCGGCCTAGCCGCGCTGGTGCATTTCCGGCTCGGCGCCAACGCCGCATTGGCGCTGCGCCAAGAGGGCGCGAACGTCCCAGCACACGTCTACGTCCGCTTTCGCACGCTGGAGGACAGCCTGCTGGAACACATGCAGCGCCTCCAAAGGCAAGGCATGCTGACATTTCCCGCGGTCCAAGTGGCGGTGTGGGCGAAAGCCGCTTAAGCCAAAGCTTGCCGTGTCAACAGAGCCTTTTCGCGCCGCGCAACGCCCGCTACATCATGCGCCATGACGACACTGACCGAAGTTGAACGCCAGGCCGGCCGTCGGCGCACATTCGCCATCATATCCCACCCCGATGCGGGCAAAACCACGCTGACAGAAAACCTACTGCTGTCAGCGGGCGCCATTCGTCTCGCCGGCGCCGTGCGGGCCCGCGGCGAAAACCGTCGTGCGCGCTCGGACTGGATGAAAATCGAACGCGACCGCGGCATCTCTGTCTCGTCGGCCGCCATGACCTTTGAATACAAGAACTTGATGTTCAACTTGCTGGACACACCGGGGCACGAAGATTTTTCCGAGGACACCTACCGAACCCTGACCGCAGCCGACAGCGCCATCATGGTCCTTGACGCCGCCAAAGGCATCGAACCCCAAACGCTCAAACTGTTTGAAGTGTGCCGGCTGCGCGACATCCCCATCACCACCTTCATCAACAAGATGGACCGCGAAGCCCAGGACCCGTTCGCCCTGCTGGACGAGATCCAAGATCGCCTCGCCCTCGACGCCAGTCCGCGCCAATGGCCCGTAGCCTCCGGCGAAAGATTTCGCGGCGTGGTCGACCTCACCAACAGCGATCTGATCATCTACCATCGCCAACCACCGACTGATGGCGACGGTGACGGCGCCAGCGAACGCATACCGCTTGCGGGCAACTCCATCACCCAAGTCTTGAATGACGATGAACTCGAGGCGGCGCACGAAGAGAGCGCCCTAGCCGAAGACGGCTATGCGACATTCGATAAAGCCGGCTTCCTCGAGGGCCATTTAACACCGGTCTATTTCGGATCGGCACTGCGCGGATTTGGCATTCGCGAGCTGCTCGATTGCCTGGCGGACAACGCCCCGCCTCCCTCGCCCATCGAAACAAGCACAAAAACCATTGCGCCGGGAGACGGCGAGGTCTCAGGGTTTGTGTTTAAAGTTCAAGCGAACATGGATCCCAATCACCGCGATCGTGTTGCGTTTGTCCGCTTAGCCTCAGGCAAGTTCCGCCGCGGCATGAAACTCAAAACCACTGACGCGAAGACCATCAGCATCCACAACCCGATTTTGTTCTTTGCCCAAGACAGAGAAATCACCGACGAAGCCTACGCAGGAGACATTATCGGCGTGCCCAACCATGGCGTGTTGCGCGTTGGGGACAGTTTGAGCGAAACCGGCAAGAGACAATTTGCGGGGATTCCCAATTTTGCGCCCGAGATCCTCCGCCGCGCCCGCGTCGCCGATCCGCTGAAGGCTAAGCACCTGCGCAAAGCGTTGGAAAGCCTCGCTGAAGAGGGCGTCACACAGCTCTTTCGTCCTGAAATCGGCGCGGACATGATTGTCGGCGCCGTTGGCGCCTTGCAGCTCGACGTGATGGCCGAACGGATCACCGCAGAGTACGGCCTCGACGTCGCCTTCGAGCCGCCGCCCTATGCGCTGGCCCGTTGGGTGGCCGGTGACGACGATGCCGAGGTTGAAACATTCGCGGGCAAGTACCGCGGTCAGATGGCGCGCGATCTCGACGACGCGCGTGTGTTCTTGGCCAAGGACGGTTTTGAGGCCAGTTATGTCGCCGACCGTCACCCAAGCTTGCGCTTTCTCGCCACCCGGGAGCGCCGGCTGTGACAACGCCAACCCCACAACCCGCCCCCCCGGACAATGTCCAACAGTCGCTGTGGGATCATGTCATCGATATATGGACCACGCAGATCTTCGACGTCAGCGCAGGCCAGCTGCTCATTTCCGCGCTCATCTTGAGCCTCGGCTGGGGCCTGCGCGGACTGTTGGCGCGGGGCCTGCTCCACATCGCCGAGCGATGGGTCAAGCGCACCGACTCCCCACTCGATGACAAGTTTCTGTTTGCGATGTTCGGGCCCGTCAAACTCCTACCAATCATCATCGCTGTATTCGTCGCCACGCGAATCCTGACCTTGACCGATGGCGCCCTGGCCATCTCCAACCGGCTCTTGGAATCGTTGATCGCTGTGATGATGTTTTGGGCTTTGCGCAATGCGGTAACGCCAATTGCGCATCTCGCCGTGCCGTTGCGCCGCGCGTTGTCGCCCGAGATGCTCGACTGGATGTTCCAAGGATTGCGCGTGATCGCGATCTTGTTGGGCGCCGCCGTCGTCTTGCAGATTTGGGGCATCCCGGTTGCGCCCATTCTTGCCGGCTTTGGCATTTTTGGGGTCGCCGTGGCCCTTGGCGCCCAGGACTTCTTCAAGAATGTGATCGCGGGTCTCTCGATCCTTTTGGAGCGCAGGTTCAACAAGGGCGACTGGATTCTGGTGGACGGCGTCGTCGAAGGCACGGTCGAACGCATCGGCTTTCGCTCCACGCACGTTCGTCGCTTTGACAAAAGCCCTGTGTACCTGCCCAACAGCATTTTATCCGACAATCCCGTCACCAATTTCTCGCGCATGACGCACCGGCGGATCCGTTGGGTCATCGGGCTTGAGTATCGCACCACGGCGGATCAACTCAAAACGATCCGTCAGGCTATTGAGGATCACCTGACCGACAACAGTGATTTCGCAAGTCCGCCTGAGGTGACGTCGTTCGTTCGCATTGATCAATTCAACGCGTCATCGATTGATATTTTGATTTATGCCTTCACCAAGACAACCCAATGGGTTGAATACATGAATATCAAACAGGCGTTTGCCCTGGAGGTGAAGCAGATCGTGGAAGACGCCGGCTCCGCCTTCGCCTTTCCATCAACGACCTTGTATTTGGAGCGTGGGGACGACCCGCCGCAATTCTATCCCCGCCAATCGACCAGGAAACGCCCAGCGAAACCCAAATCCACGCAAGCGGCGAGCTAAACTAGGCGCTGCGTTGGCCCACCGACGTGACATGCCCGCCGGCGGCGGCCAAAACAGGCGCGGCAATGCCAATGACGGACCCCTGGCCAAGCGTGCTGCGCGCCACAAGCCGGCCCCCGTGCATCTCGGCCAGACCGCGCACAATCGCAAGACCAAGACCTGAGCCTGGGGTCGAACTGCTCCGTCCCGTTTCGGTTTGCATGTACGGCAGACCAAGTCGCGCCACATCTTCAGGGGCCATCCCCTGCCCCGTGTCGGCCACATCCAAAACGAGCTCGCCGTGTTCCACGCCCACGCGCGCGCGCACTTCGCCGCCAGCGGGCGTAAACTTGATGGCGTTGGCGATGAGGTTGATGGCGATTTGGCGCAGCGCCCGTTCGTCGGCGTTCACCCACACCGGGTCGTCCTCAGACGCGTCGATCAAAGCAACCTCGGCTTTCTCGGCCAGAACGCCCAACATGCGCACGCCCGTCCCGATCGCTTCGCGCGCGTCGTGGCGTTGGGGCTCCAACGAGTACGCGCCAGCCTCAAGCTTGGACAAATCGATGACACTGCCGACCAAATCCAAAAGATGCTCAGCGCTGTCATGCACCATGCCGACGTACTCAGCGTACGTGTCTGGCAATGGGCCGAACACGCCTTGGCGCATCACGTCGGTAAAGCCAAGAATGGCGTTCAAGGGCGTGCGCAATTCGTGGTTGAGTTTAGCAAAGAAGGCCGATTTGGCTTCAGCATCCGACACCGCGCTGTCGCGGGCGCGCCGAAGCGTTTCCACCTCCGCCTGACTTGGGCCGGCGCGCCCAACACAGAGCGCCACACCGTGATCCTCCAGCGTAAAGCGCAAACGAACAGGGCGACCAAGCGCGTTCGCATACGTCTCCACACCGCGGCCAGACCGCACACAGCGCGCAAACACCTCAATCACCGTTTCCCGGCTTGCCTGATCAACCAACCCATCGAGCGTCTCGCCGGAAAGCTGCGTCGCATCCAATCCGAGAAACTCCGCCGTGGGGCCGTACGCCCGTGTAACGCGGCCATCTGTGTCGAGCCGCAAGAACGCCAGGGACGAGTTGGCCACCAACGTCTCCAGACCGCGGATCTCATCAACCAACGTCGACTTGAAAGCAAACACCCGGTTCAGCGCCGTCACGCCAACGCCCACAACGCCCGCCAAAGCGACGAGACCCGCCGCCCACGACGCAGCCTGCGCGGCAGGTTCGGCGACATTAGGAGCAAGGAACAGCGCAAGGCCAAATCCCGCGCCAAGAAACAAGGGAGCTTCAAAATAGCGCTTGCCGGGCGCGCTAAACAGGCAAACCAGGACCGCAAATCCGAACGATACCGCTGACACCGCGGCGAACGGCCCGCTCAAAACACCAGCCATGGCGAGGCTGACGCTCCAGACCGCAACACGCCGGCTGTGCGCCCATCGCTCAGGCGCAGCCGGAGCGAAAGCGAGCAAACCCGGCGTAGCGAACGCCGCCATGGTCGCCAACCACACGCCAAAGGGTGCTTGCGTCGCCAGCCAAACGGCCAGCGCAGCGAATCCCATAGCGCCAAGCCAAGCGCCATGGATTATCTTCACCGTCCGGGTCCCCCATAACCCGGACGCGAGGTCCATTCCATTCATCCCCGTACTCTCGTGTTAACCGAGACTGAGGGCAGTGTGCGCACACACGCATTGCCAAACTCTAAACCACATGAGGAACATTGACAGGAGTTTCGTCATGGCGACTGTCAAGCATTCCACTCAATTGCAAAGCGTCGTATCCATCTCTGTGCAACTCGCACAGCCTAGGCTTGGTCCTAGCGGGCGATGAACGTCCGGCTTGTGACCACCCATTGCATGAGGGGAAACCGCACAATGCGCGCATTGATCCTGTCAGCCGCCTTTATGGTGTCCGGTCTTGGCTCGGTTGGCCATGCTGACGACCCCGATCCGGAGACGCTTGCACCTCTAATTGACGCCGCTGGCGAGTACATTCGCTTCCAACAAGCGGCCCTTGCGCTGGAATCCGTTGAGTTCCGCAACCTCGGCGACATTGACGCCGCCGTCGACACGGTCGCCGCGATGGACTCTGACGCCGTCGCCCGCGCATGGACCAGCTACGCTGCGTTGATCGCCTTACAGTCAGAGGACTTTGTTGACGCCGTGGAGGACGCCGCGCGCGATTATGGCGATAACGCCGTCGCCAATGGCCTTCGCTACGACTGGGCCTATGCAGGGCAAATGCCCGGCGCTGACGCCGTGCGCACCGAAATCCACAACCGCCTCGTGGCCGACAAACTGGCCATCGACGGCGCCCGGTTTTCGCTCAAAGCCCAGTCCTACGATCTCCAGTCACAGGGATGGGCGAGCGCGACTCGCAACGACACCGCAGCCCGCCTGACCGCCATATCGACCATGGCGCCGGTCCCAGCACAGGTCGAACCTGACCTGGTGATGGCCATGGTCACCCGCGACGTGATGGCCGCCAGCGACGCGGTGCAACTGGCGCGCTACTCAACCGCGCCGGTCGAGGAGGCGCGCGCGCTTTTGGCTGGAGCTTCACGCGACACCCGGCGCAGCGTGTCCGGCCCCGTCAACACCCGGCTTGCCGGCGCAGCCCAGGTCACCAGCCGCGCAACCAACCGACCGATGACCATAGGTCAGCGTCTCGTTCAACAGCGCGACGAGGCGGCCGGTCCTCCCAACACCGATCGCTCACCGCAAATCGACGCGGCCATCGACAGCGCCCTCACCGTCGCCGCCCTGGCTGTGTTGAACGAGGATATGGACGCCGCGTTGGCCGCCATCGCGCCGCCATCCATGAGCCAGTGCATCAACACAACGACGCTCAACCTGCAACAATGCGTCGCAGCGTCGAAGTTCGGCTACGAACATGTCTACTGCGCAGCCGAGTACCGCATCAATCGCGTCGGCGAATGCTTTGTCGAAGGTCGCTACAGCGGCGGATAACGCACGCGCTTCGAGCGGCGCGCCTTGCCTTCGGTGGGGCGCGCCGCTACGTCGCGATCATGAACACCGACGTCGTCCAACACCTGGTCGAAGAATTCAGCTTCTTTGATGATTGGGAAGATCGCTACCGCCACATCATTGAGCTCGGTCGCGCCTTGCCGTCACTGCCCGATGATCTGCGCAATGACGAAACACGCGTTTCGGGATGCGCAAGTCAGGTCTGGCTCGCGGTCGCCGCACACGATCACCCGCAACGCCGGTTAACGCTCCATGCTGACAGCGACTCCCATATCGTAAAGGGCCTGGCAGCAATTCTGGTCCGCCTCTACAACGATCGCCCCGCCGGCGATGCTGCTCAGTTTGACGCCGCCGGGGTCTTCCAAACGTTAAATCTGACCGAACACCTCACGGCCCAGCGCGCCAATGGGCTAGCCGCCATGATCGAACGGATCCGAAACGTGGCGCAGGTTTACGCCGCGACGTCCTCACCCAGCTGATAGTAATCAGCAAGCCGCCCCAGACCGATCTTGAGCACCACTTTGGCCGAACGACGCGGCCAACCCAACCGAGCCTCCACCCCATCAAGGCCGCTCCCCTCACAACAAACGGCCCGCACCACCTGTTCAAGGCCTGGACCGACATGCGCGAGCGCCGCCATGACACGTTCAGTAGCCGACAACTTATGCTCACACGCGGTTGGATTGCCTCCTGAACGCCCAGGCGCCCTGGGCCCCGCATCCCAACTCACCGTCACCCGCCCCATGAGTGTCGAGCGCTCATAGTCCGCCCGCAGCTTGTCGCCGGCGGCAAACTCTCGCGGCGCCAAAAATCCCCCTCCCTGCGCCCCGCCACGCCGAGCCAGCCATGCGAGAGGGGATTCGGCCAGATTGACGACATGGGCGCGGGCTTGACCTTCACCCACAGCGATGTTCCGCGACCCACGCTCACCGTGCTGGAGCGCAAAATCCGCCGCCCCATCGCCCTGCAGACGACGCACACGCGCCTGCCCGGCGGCGGTCAAGTGGAAGCTGCCGTCCTCCCTAGATTGCACAGCGCCGTCCGAGACCAAGCGATCAATTTGGCTGGCGTCGGCGCGCATGACGGGCCGACGTCGCCTGTCGCCGTCCACGAACACGCCAAAACTCCCCTCGTCCGTCTTGCCTAACGGCGCAAGCACGCCATCAGATTGCGCCAAACGTCGCAACAGGCGGTCCAGCGAAGATCGCGTGACGCTCATGCAGCAACCGCCTCTTGAAGCAGCGGAGCCGACCGCAAAAACGTCTCCAGAGCCTCCAACCGCTCATCAAACGCAGGATCGTCCCGATGATTCTCGATGACATGGCACGCATGCGCCACCGTCGTGCGATCTCGCCCAAACGCCGACGCCACCCGCATCAGACTCATTCCGAAGGCCACATGCGTCAGATACATGGCCACCTGGCGAACAAAGGCGACCCGCTTTGACCGGCGGGTCGGCGCCGAGATTTCATCAACGCATTCACGAAAGGCGAAGGCCACAGCCTGCTGCACCAATTGCGCTTTCGATGCATCCTCAAACGGTTTCGGATCCCCATGCCTCATCCGCAACTCCCTGTTCCCACAACACTTTTGCGGGATAGCAAACTACCACCCATAGTCTGGGGTGCGGATAAGATTCCTAAACTCTATGGATAAATTGCTACCAATTACACCAATAGGGCGAGCGATTCGATGAAGCGCGACGGTGCGCAGCGGCGATGAATTCAGGTGGATGGGCGCGAAGACTGTCCCAAGCCCATACGCTTGGCCAATTCCGACCGCGCCTTGGCGTAGTTAGGCGCAACCATGGGATAGTCAGCCGGCAGCCCCCATTTGCGCCGATAGTCATCGGGCGACATATCGTACTTCGTCCGCAGGTGCCGCTTCAGCGATTTGAACTTCTGGCCATCCTCGAGGCAAATCAGATAGTCTGGCGTAATCGATTTCTTGAGGGATACAGCGGGCTTGGGCGGTTCCTCGTGGGCGCTCGCACCCTTTTCGGAGAGTTCTGACAACATCGTATGCACTGATGTCAGCAAAACCGGCACTTCCGTCGCCGGCATCGTGTTCGCGCCAACATAAGCGGCCACCATTTCCGTGGCCATTTCAATCAGCTCAAGTCTTCCAGTCATTATTCACAGCCCCTTACAGCATTCGCAAAGTTACCGTACTCAAACATTGAATCTGATTCAAGGTTTTCGTAAAGGCCGCGCCAATTTGGCCCATCGCCGCTCAAGATCTACGAAGCCCACGCTAGGCAAAGTAGGCGAGCACCAAAGCCGTTCCCAAAAGAATGGCGGTCCACACCGCAAGATCGCTGCGTGTCACGGTGCGGTTGAGCGCGCCGGATGGAGCGAAAATCCGTCCCATCTGAACGCTCCAAGCCGAACCAAACGTGCGGATCGCCGCCACACCATGGGCCCACATCCGACTCGCCACCGCGTGCCCCCAGCGCACAAAGTCGTAGCCGACGCGCCGGTAGAACCAATCAAAGTCGAGGATCGTGGAGGGACGTTCAGGAGGATAGAGCCTAAGTCGCATCAGCAAGGCAAACGCGAAGGCCGCCGCGACCAAGAGTTGCATCTGTGTGAGCACGTGCGACCACGTATAGGCCTCATAGTCGACGGCAAACGGCAGCATGCCATACAGCACATGCATGCCAATACTGATGCCACCCAATTGATCCGGATTGGGGAATGGCAGCGCCAAATATATACACAAGAACGACGCGATGCCCATGGCCACCAACATGTTCAGTGGAGCCTCCTTAGGACGTCTCTTACTGTCGTGGCCAAAAAAGGTAAAATAAGGAATCTTAATGCCCGAGTGTTCAAGAACACCGGCCGAGGCAAACAACAAGACACCCCAAACGAATACATGATGCTCCTCGAGTGCCGCCACGAGAATCATACCTTTGGAGACGAAACCTGAAAAGAGCGGGAAAGCGGAAATGGAGGCCGCGCCAATCATGCAGAAAATGGCGGTAATCGGCATCGTCTTATAGAGGCCGCCAAGCTCACTCGCCTTCACGGTGTTGGTCCGCAACAAAACCGCGCCCATACTCATGAACAACAAGGCTTTGTACAAGATGTGGCAAAACGCGTGCGCTGCAGCTCCGTTGAGGGCGAGCTCGGTCCCGATGCCGATGCCGCACACCATAAAACCGAGCTGATTGTTCAGACTGTACGCCAAGACACGCCGTAGATCATTCTCAATGACGGCAAAGAAGACTGGAAAGGCCGTCATGGCCGCACCAATGTAAATGAGAGGTTCATAGCCGGCGAAACCACGGGCAAGTGCGTAGATTGCCAGTTTCGTCGTGAAGGCGGACAAGACAACCGCCCCCACTGGGGTGGCCCTTGGATAAGAATCCTGCAGCCAATTGTGAAGGAAAGGAAAGGCCGCCTTGATCCCGAAGCCAAGCAAAATCAGCAGACCGCCAGGCGCCAGGCCAAGCTCGCCTCCATGATCAACAAACTGGCCAACAACACTCAGCGTTTCCCCAAAGCTGAAAGAACCGCCTTGATCGCGCCCCCAGACAACAGCGCCGGCCAGAAGCAAGACCCCAGACAACACTTGGATCGCCAAGTAGCGCAACCCCGCATTCATATTGGCGGGCCCGCCGCGGCTCCAAACAAGCGCAACGGATGAAAGCGCCGTGAGTTCCCAAAACACAAACAACGTCAACAAGTCGCCCGCAAACACCGCCCCCACCGCAGCGCCAGCATAAATCAAGGCCGATGCATCTTGTGTCCGATCGCGATCATGCAACCCGTAAATACTGTTCAAGAAGGCGGCGATCAAAAAGATAACGCCAAAGATTCGCGACAGGGGGTCCAAACGATACGTCACAAAATTAAAGTCGGCGATCGTAATTTCGCCATGCACGCCAAGGTCAGACATCAACACCATGACGAGTGCGCACACGGGCGCAGTGACCATGATAACTTTTCGCAACACACGTGAGGGGGCAATCGCGACAAGCAACCCGCCCAACAAAAGCGCAACAGCTGGTGTTGTGGTTGTCACCTCCATCACGACCCCGCCCGAGCTTGTTGGCGCGCCAGCCTAACCATCATCGCCTCCACCGGGGCCGGCTTCGTAGTAGTCAGGTCGACGAGACAACAACGCACGCAAAACCCAACCGCTCAAAACGGCGAACGCGAACCCAAAAAAACCAACAGCGACATACACCCCGGGGATCGCTTCCATGCCCTCATGAGCCTTGCGCCCAACAGCCCAATCGAGCACCAGCAAAACCAACGTGAAGCCGCCCAGGCCAAGGCCAATGGCGCTACGCACGCCCGGGTCATCGGTCCACGAAAACAGGCGACTGAGAGGATGAAGATCATCGTCGTGTGATAATGCCGACAATAATACTCCCCCCCATCAACCCAAATAACAGGCTACAGATACTGAATTAGAACCCCCTCAAACAAGGCCACCACAA